>NZ_JBSIBX010000007.1:0-247675 GCF_058245105.1 Chryseobacterium sp. UF-81
CCCCAAATCAAATGCATAAACAAAAGGAAATCAAAATGAAAACTTATAAAAACAAAAACCAAAGCAAATACAAATTTACTCTGGTTTAATTATTTATTTTTGTCCTTTAATCTGTATCGGATTTTCAGGACTAGTCAAATGTATAAATTTTTAATTTATTTTTCAGAATCAGGTCTGGTAGCTCTTCCGTATACCTGGAAATTAAATACCATAGAATAATTTCTTAAAGAGTATTGTGTGCTATAAGGATAATGTGGATCTCTTGCAAATGCAGCTCTTGATGGTACTAAAATAACACCCTGAAGATTATAAGGGTTTCCGCTTGGAAGATTATTAAAAGCTTTGAATTTCTGAATAGCCTCGCGGAAGCCTTCAACTTCATAATAACTTCTTTGCTGTGCTACTCCTGTTGTTGCTGCATCCCGGATACTCTTTTTAGCATAGTAGAATAACGGATCAATCATTGGAAGTCCGTTACCATTAATTGTATTTACCAGTGTTAAGCTGGAGATGAAAGAAACATTTCCATCAGTATTTCCCGCTAAATAAGCATTAGCTCTTACCATAAGCGTAAGAATATCAGATTCTCCGATAGTTTGTGGATCAACTGTTGGCTGTGCGCCTTCTCTCACAATGTATATGGTCCCTGAAGGAAGCGTTTGATACGGCAGATCTATTAATTTTTTTTCATTGTCATCACTGGTATCTGTTGTACTGAAAGCTTTTATGTTTCCCTGGGCGTCCAGATAATTTTCGCTCATAAACTTCTTAATAGCCTGATCGTCATAACTGTTCTGAACGGAGATGTCTTCCGGTTCTTTATAAGTTTCAACTTCATCATCTTTCTTACATGCAGAAAAACATAAAGATCCCGCAAGGATATATAAAAATATTTTTTTCATTTCAAAAAACTTTAATTACTTTACAAATAATATAACGGCAAAAGTATAAAAAATTATGAGAATAGATAAATTTTTATGGTGCATTCGTTTTTATAAGACGAGAAGTATTGCAACAGAGGAAATTAAAAAGAACAGAGTTTCAATCGGAACGTCTGCCGTAAAGTCGTCCAAAGAGGTAAAAGAAGGAGATGTTATCAAGATCCGTAAAAATCAAATCGATTATAAAATAAAAGTTACCCAGATTCCCAAAAGCAGGATGGGAGCAAAACTTGTTCCTCTTCATATCCAGGATGTGACGGACAAAGAGCAATACGAATTATTAAAGCTCCGCAAGATGTCGCAGGACTATTATAGAAATAAAGGCGAAGGAAGACCTACTAAAAAAGACAGACGCGAGATGGATGAATATGTAGGAAATGATATTGCCTCAGACTTTACAGACTGGGATGATTTCTTTGGAGAAACAACAGATGGTTCCGAAGAAAACGAAGATTAAAATAAAAAGCTCTAGAGATAGAGCTTTTCTACTATTTCCCGGACAATATCTTCAGGATCTCTGGAATCTGTGTTGATGCTGAACTGCGCTTTGCTGTAAAATGCATTTCTTTCAAATAAATGCTTGGCAATAAACTCGGGCAGGTCTTCATCGGAAATATTAGCTATTAAAGGCCTTTTTTCTTTCTGTTTGGAAAGTCTTTCATATAAAGTACCCACAGAGGCTCTTAAAAAAAAGCTTATGGAGCTGAGGTTGATAATTTCCATATTGTTGTAATAAACCGGCGTTCCTCCTCCCAGGCTTAAAACCACGTTTTCTTCCGAAGCAAGAATTTCTTCCAAAGCCTCTCTTTCCAGCTTTCTAAACTGAATTTCCCCCTTTTTTTCGAAAATCTCAGGAATGGTTAATTTATTTCTTCTGGAAATCTCTTTATCGAGGTCAATGAGTTTAAAATTTATTTTATCGCTTAAAATTTTGGAAATGTGAGATTTGCCACATCCCATGTATCCGATCAGTGAAATAACCATGAATTTTTTTTTAACAAATTTGCAAAAAAGTTTTGAGATAATGAAAAAACTCCTATCTTTGCACCACTGAAAACGAGGGACATTATTCAAATGTAAAATCGTTGCAAAGTGACCGACTCGGTAGCTCAGCTGGTAGAGCAATACACTTTTAATGTATGGGTCCTGGGTTCGAATCCCAGCCGGGTCACAAGCGAAAAAAATTACTAGATTTTTGTAATTTTATAGCCTGCGTGGTGAAATTGGTAGACACGCCATCTTGAGGGGGTGGTTTCCTAAGGATGTGCTGGTTCGAGTCCAGTCGCAGGCACTGCAAAGAAAATTTTATAATTAATGGTGGATAATTAAAAATTAATTTTATATTTATCATTATTAATTATGGCCGACTCGGTAGCTCAGCTGGTAGAGCAATACACTTTTAATGTATGGGTCCTGGGTTCGAATCCCAGCCGGGTCACAAGTTTACTGAAAAGTAAATTTTTTTCATATTAATATTTTGTGATTTGGTGTTCAAAGGTCTCCGCAAGAGACCTTTGATTTTTTTATTCCACTATAAAAACGAAAAACTCTGATAAAGTAATCAGAGTTTATGTTTTATAAGTAAAATATGCTGGGTATTTTGTTGAACAAGTGTTTAATATTAATCCAGATGCATATTGTCAATTAATCTTACACCATCCACTACAACTACAATGAATGCTCTGTAATTTCTGTCTTTATAGAAAAAGTCAGTTTCTTTCAATGTATTTTCATCAGCGATCAGAAAATACTCTAATTTCATGCCCTGCTGATGATCAAAGATATCTGTTACTCTTTCTTTTATTTCCGGAATGGTGATAATTCTGAACCAGTCATTTACTTTGGTTAAGGTCTCATAAATAATTTTTGCAGCTTCTTTCCGGTCTTCGTGGAGTCTTTGGTTTCGTGAGCTTAATGCTAAGCCGTTTTCTGCTCTGTAAATGGAAACGCCTGTAATTTTCACAGGAAGATGTTTCTTTTCAACCATTTTTTTGATAATGGCGAGCTGCTGGAAGTCTTTTTCCCCGAAATAGGCATTGTCCGGCTGGATCTGTCTGAAAAGCTCTTCTACTACTGTTCCCACTCCGTCAAAGTGTCCGGGTCTGGATTTTCCTTCCATTTCGTTTTCCAGTCCATCGAAATCATAATGCCGGCTTTCTGTTTTTTCAGGATAAATATCAGCTACTTCAGGAATATAAACCGCATCTACCAACCCCGAATTTTCCAGGATAAGAATATCCCTATTAATATCTCTTGGATATTTTTCAAGATCTTCCGGATTATTAAATTGGGTAGGATTTACAAAAACTGAAGAAACCACCAGGTCATTATCTTTTCTGGCTTCTTCATACAGGGAAAGATGACCTTTATGAAGTGCTCCCATCGTAGGGGCAAAGCCTATCTTTTTTCCCATTTCTTTCTGTCTTTCAATGAAATCCTGCAGGGTTTTCTTATTCTTTATAACTTCCATAGTTTATTTTAATACTAATTCAAAAATACTAAAAATATCATATAATTATATGAGTTTTTAATAATTTGAAAATGGGAATTATCGTAAAAAAATGTTAATTAAAATAATGTTGAATGTTTTTTTGTAATTTTGCACATTAAAGCGTTTTTACAAAAATATAGATAGAAATTTATGCCGAATCAAAAAATACTGTACATTACTACAGAGATGTATCCATATCAGGAAGACACGAATATGGCTGCATTGGTAAACAAAATGGCACTTAAGATGCACAATGAAGGCAATGATGTAAGAGTTTTTATGCCAAGATTTGGACAAATAAGTGAAAGAAAATTCCAACTTCATGAGGTAATCCGTCTTTCGGGAATGAATATTATCATCAATGACCTGGACCAGCCTTTAATTATTAAAGTAGCGTCTCTTCCGGGGGAAAGACTTCAGGTTTACTTTATTGATAACGAAGAATACTTCAAAAGAAAACAATACTACGTAGATGACGAAGGAAATCCTTTTGATGATAACGATGAAAGAGCGATTTTCTTTGCAAGAGGTGTTATAGAAACTATCAAAAAACTAAACTGGGTACCGGACGTTATCCATTTGAATGGATGGATGTCTTCTTTTGTTCCAATTTATCTTAAAACCTATTACGAATCTGATACTTACTTCAAAGATGCCAAAATCGTCCTTTCCTTATACAATGAGAAAGACGCCAACCTGGACAAGAACATTGCTGAAAAATTGACATTCGATAATATTTCCGGATTAAAAGCGTTAGATAATCCGACAATCAAAAACTTTGTTATTGAAAGTATGAACTATGTTGACATGGTGGTAAAAGGAGATGAATTTCTGGATGCAGACCTTGATAAAGGTTTCAACGAAACAACAACTCCGAAATCAGAATATGTGGACGTAGATTCTATAAACCAACTTTATTAAAACACATTTTTAATGATTCATACTGTTAAAAGGACTTTAGCCATGCTTTTTGTGGCGGTTTTCGGAAGTGCCCTTCTTTATAATTGCGAACCGGAAGCGGATTCGCTGGGCGAGCAGCTTTTTATAGACGGGGCTGCAGAAGGTAATGTAACTTCTTACGACCTTATTGCTTATAATATTAATAATCATGATACTATCAGAAGTGATGCAGGGAGACTTGTAAGTCTGGTGAATACAAATACATCCTATTCTGCAGCTGTTTTGGGAGCTTTCTCTGAAGGGCAGTTTGGTATGCAGAAGGCTTCATTTCTTACTCAGTTAAGAATGAGTACGGATAATTTTAATTTCGGAACAACACCAAAGGTCGATTCTGTAGTTTTAGTTATAAAGCCGACTCCGGTAGCCGACTCTTTAGTTACGCGGCCTGTTAAGGATGAAAATTTATTGGTAGGAAATGAAACAGTACCTGTTTCTACCACAATAAAATCTTATCCAACTGATTATTCTTTTAAATATGGAAAAATGAAGCTCGGTCCTGGCGGTACACATACTTTATTACATATTAATGTAGATGAAGTTACAACGTTTTTGGATGGTAACGATCCCAATTTCAAACGCTCCAATTTAGTTGTAAGTACCGGTGCAGCACTTGGCTCTACAGTATTTGACGGGACTGTCACCGCTAAAACTATCACGAAAAAATCAGATAATTCAACTTTGTTTACTTCTGATGCTGGAATTAGAATTCCTTTAAATAAAAATTTTTTCCAGACTATGATTCTTGATAAAAATGGTAAGCCGGAACTAATGGATGCTGCTAATTTTACAAGACACTTTAAAGGAATAAAACTATCTGTAACTGAAACAGACGGATATCTTTTGCAGTTTAGTCCAAATGATATGGAATTGGTAATGTATTATACCAATGAAGTAAATAATAACGGGACCATCACAAGGCCGCAGTCTAACTTCAAATTCCTTCTTACAGGTAATGTTGGGAATGCACGTTTCGGACAATATGAATATAATAGAACTGGTTCTGCATGGGCAAATGCTTCATCAACAATTAATGAATCAGAAGGTGATGCCAAGCTTTATATGCAAGGAATGGGAGGTCCTTCCGTAGGCGTGAAAATACCGGATGCAACTATTACAACTCTTAAAAAATTATATCAGAACGATAAAGCAGCAATTGTTAATGCTAAAATCAGAATTTTTACAGATGCTGCAAGCTGGAGCAATAATTACAGAAGAACAAATAATAACTTCTCTATTTTGCCTATCGATAAGAAAGATCCGGCTACAGAAGTACTTACTTCTTCAGGATTCATTGCAGATATTAATGCAGGATTTACATGGCTCAAATCTTATGATTTAGATAAAAATCCTACTTACTATGATTTCACTATAACAAAAACAGTAAAAGACATTGTTGAAGGAACGGCAGAAAATAAAACATTACTTATTAATATTGGACAATTTATAAGTACGGGAACTTCATTCCTTGGCTATAAATATACAACCAGATCATTTGCAACAGAAAGAGGAGTTTATGTGGGATCAGATAAAACGAATCCTAACAGAATTCAATTAAAAATCATTTACGGAACTAAAAAATAAAAAACACCAGATATAAATATGTGCGGAATTGTAGGATATACAGGATTTCAGGATGCGTATGAAATTGTAATCAACGGTCTTAGAAGATTAGAATATAGAGGATATGACAGTGCGGGAATTGTGTTGGAAGGTTCAAACAATAAGTTTGAAGTAGAAAAGACAAAAGGTAAAGTAGATGACTTAGTCAATATTTCAGCACAGTTAAAAGGAACAGCTAAAATAGGGATGGGGCATACCAGATGGGCTACCCATGGAGTTCCGAGTGATAGAAATTCACACCCTCATTTGTCAAACAACGGGAAAATTGCTCTTGTACATAACGGTATTATAGAAAACTATGATACTATTAAAACAATGCTTAGCGAAAAAGGATTTACTTTCAAATCCGAAACAGATACTGAAGTACTGGTTAACCTTATCCAATATTTCATGGATCTGAAATCTGAAACAGATTTCCCGACAGCTGTAAGATATGCTTTGAATGAAGTATACGGAGCATATGCTATTACTGTACTTCATGAAGATTATCCGGGTGTGTTGGTCGTGGCAAGACTTGGTTCTCCACTGGCAATCGGACTTGGAGATAAAGAATATTTTATTGCTTCTGATGCATCACCTTTCGTAGAATTTACCAAAGAAGCAATCTACCTTGAAGAAGGACATATGGCTACCATTTCTTTGGAAAATGGGGTAGACATCAGAACTATTAATGATAACTCAAGAATTGAGCCTGAAGTTCAGGAGCTTAAATTAAGCTTAGAACAAATTGAAAAAGGCGGATACGAGCATTTTATGCTTAAAGAGATCTTCGAGCAGCCTAAATCCATACATGATACGATGAGAGGGAGACTTCTTGTAGATGAAGGGATTATAAAAATGGCCGGTATCTGGGATCATTTGGAAAGATTTAAAAATGCAAACAGGATCATTATTATTGCCTGTGGTACTTCGTGGCATGCAGGCCTTATTGGGGAATATCTTATTGAAGAATATGCAAGAATTCCGGTAGAGGTAGAATATGCATCAGAATTCAGATACAGAAACCCGATTATTACGGACAAAGATGTTGTTATTGCAATCTCCCAATCAGGAGAAACCGCAGATACAATGGCTGCACTGAAGCTGGCAAAAGAAAAAGGAGCATTTATATATGGCATATGTAACGTAGTGGATTCGTCTATTGCAAGAATTACAGATGCCGGTTCATATACTCATGCAGGACCAGAAATCGGTGTGGCTTCTACGAAAGCATTTACTGCACAGCTTACCATCCTTAGCTTAATTGCGTTAAAATTAGGAAAGCATAACGGTAATTTAGGTAATGCTGAATTCATGAGCTTAATTGCTGAACTGGATGCTATCCCTAAAAAGATCGAAGAAGTATTAAGTACAACCCACGAGTTGACTCAAAATATTGCAAAAGATTTTATAAGCACTACAAACTTCCTTTATCTGGGAAGAGGCTACAATTATCCTGCGGCATTGGAAGGTGCTTTAAAACTGAAAGAAATCTCTTATATACATGCAGAAGGATATCCGGCGGCAGAAATGAAGCACGGACCTATCGCCCTTATTGATGAGAACATGCCAATCGTTATTATTGCTCCTAAAAAAGGACATTACGATAAGATTGTGAGTAATGTTCAGGAAATTAAGGCCAGAAAAGGAAAAGTTATTGCTGTAGTTAATAAAGGAGATAAGCAGGTAAGCGAAATGGCAGATTATATTATTGAAATCCCTGAGACTTCAGAATGTTTCTCGCCAATCGTGGCATCAGTGCCTTTACAGCTATTGGCTTACTACATTGCTGTATACCGAGGAGCCAATGTAGATCAGCCGAGAAACCTGGCAAAATCTGTAACCGTGGAATAAAAAACAGTTGTAAATAAAATAAATTTAGATTTCTTCCGTTATTTCAAAAAAAATCTTAAAAGTTTCTTAAAAAAATTATATATTTACGGCTTAATTATAAAAATTAACATGAAAAGGATATTTCTTTTATTATTGTCTGCGTCGGTAGCATCAGTATCTTGTTCAGGTGGTGGCAGTTCTTCTGTAGGGAAGCCTGGAACAAAAGGAGAATTGATACCAAGAGAAAAAACGAAATCATTTGTTGCGGAAAGACCATATGGAATGGTTGGTATTCCCGCAGGTTCATTTGTTGCTGGTCTTGCAGATCAGGACCCAACAAATACTCCTGAAAAAGCTTCGTTGAAAACTGTTACTGTTTCCTCTTTCTTCATGGATGAAGCGGAAACTACCAATGCAGAGTACAGAGTATTTATCAATTATGTAAGAGATTCCATTGCGAGAACTCTGCTGGCTGAAGCTGCTGGAGAAGGCGGTGAAGAAGGCGGACGTAGAGGAGCAAGCATCGGTGACTATGCATACCTTGCTAAAAAAGAAGAAAATTTAACACCTTATCAAGAATATTTAGAAGGCCAGGGAGGAAGAGAAGACGGAGGTTATGATGCAACTAAAAGATTAGACTGGAAAATCCCTTTACATTGGAGTACCGGAAAGTATCCTGATGTAGAATATGCGGAAGTTCTGGAATCTATGTATCTGCCTGCTTCTTCTAGAATCGGAAACGAAAGAATTTTAGACGTTAGTAAACTAAAATACAATTATCAGTGGGAAGATATGGATGCTGCACTTGCTGACAACGAAAGAGGAGCCAACTTCCTTAAAAGTTCAAGCATTGCAATTTATCCGGATACTACAGTTTGGGTAAAAGATTTCCACTTTGCTTACAACGAACCATTGTTTGAGCAGTATTTCTGGCACAAAGCCTATAAGGATTATCCTGTAGTTGGGGTAACCTGGGATCAGGCAAGAGCTTACTGTAACTTCAGATCTAAACTGAAAACAGATTATAACGAAAGCTTAAAAAGAAAAAAACAAAGACCAATGAAGTTCCGTCTTCCTACAGAAATCGAGTGGGAATATGCTGCCAGAGGCGGAATGCAAAATGCTACTTACCCATGGGGAGGTCCATATTTAATGGATGACAGAGGTTGCTACCTGGCTAACTTCAAACCTAAGAGAGGTAACTATATGGAAGACGATAAAAAAGGTACTTATACATATACAGCACCAGTAAAGAAATTTAAGAAAAATGGATTTGGGTTATTTGATATGGCTGGAAACGTTTCTGAATGGACAGAATCTGCGTATAACAACTCTTCTTATGGATTCTCTTCTACGTTAAATCCTTCTACGAAGAATAAAATAGATACGAAGAAGTCTGTAAGAGGCGGATCTTGGAAAGATATAGGATATGCCCTTATGACAGGTGCTAGAGATTGGGAAAGAAAAGATTCTGCAAGAAGCTATATCGGATTCAGAACTGTACAGGATATTCCTGAAGCAGCTGTTAAGCCAAGAAGAGTTAACAGATAATTAACCGGACAATTTTTCAATAACAATTTTATTTAACATTAAAAAAACTAACTTAATATGTTTAAGACTAAAGATGCTTGGATGAATTTCTTTTATTCATTCGGTGCTGCAATTGTAATTCTTGGAGCTTGGCTTAAAATTACTCACATTACCTTGGGACCAATTAATGGTAATATGGCTCTTACAGTGGGGCTTATTACAGAGGCCATTATCTTTATTATTTTCGCATTTGACCCTCCGAAATCAGAAGAGTCTTATGCATGGGAAAATGTATATCCTGAATTATTGGATAAGCATGCCAACCCAAACCCTTTACACTCTAATGTGTCATCCAAAAACAATGCACAGCAGTTTGCAGAATTAGAAAATTCTCTTTCAAATAAATTAGATAAAATGCTTCAGGAAGCAAAACTGGATGTTCAGTTATTTGATAGGCTTAGAACAGGGATCGATAAATTCTCCAGCTCTGTTGATCAGATCAACCAGACTGTTGATGTGTCTGCTTCTACTCATAAGTATAATGATCAGCTTAACAAAGCAGCTCAGCACATGGAAAGCATGAATGCTTTATATGCAATGCAGCTTGAAAACGGTAAAAAGCAATCAGAATTTGCTAACAAGTATGTAGCAGATATGCAGAAATCTGCAGAGCAGTCTGAAAAATTCAATCAAGAATTGCAAGGTTTAACAACTAATTTAAATAGCTTAAACAGAGTTTATGGCGGTATGCTTACTGCTATGAAGTCTTAATTCCTAACCATTTCTAAATTTAACTACTTAATCAAAAACTAAAAGAAAAGAGAATGGCACAAGGAAAACAGACCCCTCGTCAGAAGATGATCAACCTGATGTATTTGGTGTTCATCGCGATGATGGCCCTAAATATTGATGCAGAAATCATCAGATCATACTATGACTCCACATTATCATTAAGAGATACCCGTCTTTTAACTGAAAAGAAAAATGAGGGTATTTTTGAAAAAACTTTAGAAGCTAAAGCTCAACAAGTACCAGACACTTACTCTCAGCCTTGGGAACAATATAAAATATTGAAACAAAAAATCAATGATTTAGTTTCTCATTCGGAAGCAATCAAAGATAAATTGAAGAAAAAGGCTGAATTCATGGAAAAAGATC
Organism: Chryseobacterium sp. UF-81; assembly: GCF_058245105.1. Taxonomy (NCBI): domain Bacteria; kingdom Pseudomonadati; phylum Bacteroidota; class Flavobacteriia; order Flavobacteriales; family Weeksellaceae; genus Chryseobacterium; species Chryseobacterium sp. UF-81. The sequence continues at coordinate 10,513 of NZ_JBSIBX010000007.1, forward strand.
CGGTAACCGGAAAAGCCATTGATGTTAGTGAGAATTTTTCAGCACTTAATAATAATGAAGGTGCTACAGAATACTTCTTTAAGGAAGGAGATGAAAATACCCCTTCAAAAGAAGCAAATGAATTAAAAAGTAAGATTGATGATGTAAGAAACTATATCAATACTACTTTTGGAAATAACCCTCAATTACAGAATTTGGTTAACAGAGCTAATGCATCTCTTATTGCTGAATATCCTAAAGGAAAATCACCAAACGAGAAAACATGGTTCCAGAATAAATTCTATCATCAGCCATTGATTGGTGCAATTTCCAACTTGGAAATTATCCAGAATGATGCAAGAAACGTTCAGTCGGATGCTTTAGCATTATTATTACAGGAAAAAGTAGATGCAAGCATTAAATTCAGTAGCTACGAACCTATTGTTTCTGGTCCGGTTGATATCCAGGCAGGAAAGCAGGCTGAAGTAAAAGTAATGTTAGGTACCTACTCAAACAGTAACAAGATTAATATTTCTGGTGTAAGCAGAATAGAAAACGGTAAAGGAATCATTCCTATTTCAGGATCTGGTGTTGGTGAGCATAAACTTGCCGGAACGATTACTTTAACGGATGCTTCAGGAAAGCCTCAGACTTTCCCATGGACACATACGTATAACGTAATTGCAGGACCTAGAGAAGTAAAACTTGAAAAAGGATTATTACTTTCTGCTGATAAAATGAATGTAATGTATAGAGGACTTGAGAACCCTGTTTCAGGATCTATCTTAGGTGCTGATAATTCTAAACTTTCATTATCTGCTCCGGGAGCATCTGTAAGAAATACAGGTCCAGGAAAATGGATCGTGAAGCCTACAACAGGTAACGTAGTCAGACTGACATTATCCGGAATAGATCCTTATGGAAAATCCGTATCTCAGGTATTTGAATATAGAATTAAAAATGTTCCGCCGCCACAAGGTCAGATGAGAGGACAGAACGTATTGTCGATGCCGGCAACTTCTATTCCTAACCAGTCTGTACAGGCAGCCATTCCTGACTTCGACTTCCCGGTTTCATTTAATGTTACCCAGTTCATGGTTAGAGTTCCTGGAAGAGCAGCATTACTGGTTCACGGAAACTCATTAAGTGATGCAGCCGGATTAGTGAAAAATCTTAGATCTGGAGACGTAGTTTCAATTTTCGAAATTAAAGCTACAGCACAAGGGTTAGAAGGACAGCAGATTAAAAACATTACTCCTATAATTATTAATGTTCAATAGGACTAAAATTGTAATTTATTATGAAAAAATATATTAGCAGCCTTTTAGTATTAGTTTCGGGATTTGCTTTATCCCAGACTATTCTGAATGCTTCTTCTCCAGAAGAGTTCAGACAGATGAGAGAGGAAAACAAACAAAAAGTTGGTGATACTATTATTGATAACAAAGTAAAGCCTCTTGAATATGGTTTTGTAGAAGATAAAGACGTTCTTAAGAGTATGTTTGTTTGGGAAATCATCGATATGAATGATAAGATCAACCAGCCATTCTACTACGATAACCCGGATGGGCTTCTTTCTACACCTACCAGATCTCTGTACCAGTTACTATTAGATGGTGCATTGACAGGGAAGATTGAGCAGGTTTATGATGATGAAAACTTTACCGTGAAACTTTCACCGGAAGGTATTCAGAAAAGACTTGAAAAAGTAGTAATCAACGATGCTGCCATTGATATCCTTAACTCCGGAAGACAGTTAACCGAACAGGAGAAAAAAGAATATACCGACGTTTTCAAGACAACTACTGAAAAAGTAAAAGTTCTTAAAATCATGGGTATGTGGTTTATCGATAAGAGAGACGGACAGATGAAATACAGACCTCTGGGAATTGCAGCAATGGGACCAGATCCTGCTGTACAGGGAGTTATTGGACCAGATGGTAAGCCGATTGCCAGTAATGACGAGCTGATCGACCTATTCTGGATCTACTATCCGAATGCAAGAGAGATTCTGGCAAACAACTATGTTTACAACAGAAAGAACTCTTCTGCTGACCTTTCTTTCGATGATATCATCAATGCAAGAAGATTCTCTTCAGTTATTTACAAATCATCAAGCGGTTTAGGTGATGGTACTATCAAGGACTATATCCCTAAAGATGCTGAAGATCAGTTGGAAGAAAGCGAAAGAATCAAGGCACAGATCCTGAATATGGAAAATGATATGTGGAATTACTAGATTTCACTTGATATTTATACAAAACCTGAGTACTTTTACTCAGGTTTTTTTATTATGAAAGATGTAGACTATATTATTGTTGGAGATGGATATGCGGGATTGTTTTTCGCTCATCAGCTTATAAAGAATAACAAATCTTTTGTACTCTTTTCAGAGGGCAGAAAGAGTGCTTCCCAGGTTTCTGCCGGAATTATCAATCCGGTAGTCCTCAAAAAATTTACCACCTTCTGGAAAGCTCAGGAACAAATTGACTTTTTGAAAGACACTTTGAATGAAATAGAATCTTATACCGGGAAAAATTACCTTATCAATTCACCTATCCACAGAATTTTTCATGACGGGAATGAGCAGAACCTTTGGCTCAGGAAATCAGATAACGATGAACTTTCAGGTTTCCTGGATGGAAAATTCGATCATTTAGAGGTGGTAAAAAACGACTTTAATACCGGAAAGGTCAATCAGTCTGCCAGACTTGAGGTAAGCGGTTTTTTCATGGGTCTATTTGATTTCTTAGAAAAAAAAGGATTTTTGGTCAAAGAAAAGTTTGATTATGAAAAATTAGATGTTTCTTCAGCTACTTATAAAAATTTTCAGTGTAAGCATATTGTATTCTGTGAAGGAATGGGTGTGAAAGAAAATCCATTTTTCTCAGACATTGCTGTTATCCCGAACAAAGGGCATCATATTAAAGTAAAACTTTCCGCATCTATTCCAAAGGATATTACGATCAAAAAGAAACATTTTTTATTCCCTACAGATAATGGTCTTTATTTCTATGGCGGAACCTATGATAGGGAACAGCTTCATCATCATATTGACGAATCTGCAGTTGCACAGCTTGTGAATGGGCTGTCAGAAATTTATCCGTATGATTTTGAAGTTAAAGAAGTGAATTTCGGTTTCAGACCGACAGTAAAAGACAGAAGGCCGATTATCGGAAGGCATGCATCATACAAAAACCTGTATGTATTCAATGGCCTTGGAGCAAGAGGAATTCTGAATGGCTGTTACTTTTCAAAGAACCTGTATCAGTTTATTGAAGAAAATGTCCCACTGCATGAAGAAGTTTCCAGTGACAGATTTAAATAGTCAAGCTGGAAGTACTGTTGGGCTTTCAATTTGCTACGGCTGCATTAAAGATTTGATGAAATATATTAAACAAAGAATTTAACTATGAATGAAAATATCCTGGGCATAATAGCTGGAGTTCTTACTTCCATCTCCATGATCCCCCAACTGATCAAAGTCATTAAAGAGAAAAATGTAGATGATATTTCCCTGGTCATGCTCATAGTACTCATTACCGGGCTTTCACTTTGGGTCTGGTACGGCTTTATAAAAGAAGAGCTGCCCATTATTTTGTCAAATGCTTTTGCTGTTCTGGTCAATATAAGCCTTCTGATCTGCTATATGATCTATAAAAAATCTTAAAGAGAATTTATAATAAAAAAGACGTTTTACAAACCGTAAAACGTCTTTTTTATATCGTAAAATTTAATTCAGTTATGGTTGAAGGACAAATTTAGCCAAAGGAGCCATTCTTGCCTTGTTCAATGTCAGCGTATTGCCGTTTACAGAATAATTATCTGCGGCAAGCACTGCTTTTGTAAATAATTGCTCGGTTTCAAGATCCTCACAGGCCATCATCGTAGACATTCCCTGGTTAAATTTGATTCTCATCATATCAGGTTTGATCTCAAAAGTACCTCCAAATCCATTGCATCCAGCATGACCTTCATATCTCATACCTTCTGTATTAAGCTTGAAATAAGGATTGTTTTTGGGGTTTTTAAGTTGGATTGGCTGCCCGTTCAGTTCCGTCAGCTTCCATGTTTTTCCTGTAATATCTGTTGTCTTTTGCGCCGTAGCCGGTGCTGTTTTGCATGCCGTAAGAAAGACAAGTAAAAAAAGAGCTGATAAATAATAATGTAAGTTTTTCATAAGTATTATTTTGTGTAAGGTGGTGTTTAAATTAATAAGAAGCCATTTTTGCGGAGCCGGATGCTTTTGTTTCACGTTTTGCGTGGAACAGAACCATATCTACATTTTTTTTCAGTAAAGTAATATTTCCTTTAATATTCGAATACTGATATTCCTCATTGCTTGCAGTATACTCAGGAAGAGCATCACTTTTTTTAAGATCATAGGTTTTACCCTCCAGATGTACGGTTGCCGTACCTTTTGTATGGTTGATGATCACCTCGATTTTTTCTCCATAGCTGTCGGTGAAAACATCTTTTGTGGTTTCATCTTTGTTTTCCGGTACTGTCTCTGTAAGTACCTCTGCTTCTTTGCCCGGATGCTTACACGCTGTTGAGGAAAGGACTGCCAGCCCGATAAGGACCGATGTGAATAATTTTTTCATAATGATAGGTGATTGGTAAGTGTATCATGAAATAGTGATATTAATACTGCATAAATTTACAAATATTTTTAATAAATATATGTTAATTTTACATAAATTAATCTGATGTTTCTATCTGTTGTATATTACAATTCTTTACTGTCGTTTTTATAACCTACAAAAGGGTAGACCTTAAAGATTTGCAAAGAATAATTACCGCAGGACGCTTAAGCTGTCGGTTTTAAGAATAAAAAGTACAGTTTTTTTTCACGTTACATTTGTTGTTTTAATTGGGTGCAAAAGTATTAAAAATTATATAATGTTGATATACAGTGAGAAATGATTTAAATCATGCTCATGATGATGATTTTTTTTGAGATTAATAGAAAAAAGAGAACTGGCAAAGTCAATTCTCTTTAAAGTTAATTTTAATTAATATTTTTAATTGAATTTTTAAGGTGCTGTAATCTGGTCAATGGTGAAAAATGCTTTGGTTGTGTTGCAGGTGCCGCCCGGGCATGTAGTTGCATTTCCTACATCAGTAGGAGTTGTAGCTCCCATCTGTGGATGCGCTGTTGTTTCTGATCTGAAATTTCTATATTATATAATTATATCACATTATGTTTATAATTCATCATAAGCGCCAATTGTATGTTGTTTTCTTGTTAATGTTTTAAAATTGCTGATCATTCAACAAGTGGCTTCTAAAAAAAGTGAATGTTTCTTTCTTCAGCTAATTTAAAGGAGAGTTAAATTTTGTTAATCTGCTATGACGATATACATATCTAGATGTACATTTGCCACTTCAAAATGAGAAACTTTATAATATACTTTTTAACAGGTCTTTTTCTGCTTTTCGTAGTAGAAAGCAGACTTAACGTTAAAACACTCCGAAATGACTATTCAGGTCATGTTTCTCATCACATGCCTAAAAAAGCCAATAAGCTGAACCAGACTTTCGAAAAGCTTTCAGTACAGCAGATGGCAGATAATGTGGAAAATCCTACCCTGGAACTTACTGAAGACGATTTCCAGCTTTCTGATACCCTACAGTTTATTGCTGTATTTGCAGGGGTATTCAGTCTTGTTTATATTTTTGGACTTCGTTCTTTTAAAAGCAGAAAACCTGGTATTCATGGTTTTCTTTCACTTTATTCCAATGTTAAAACATTCATTCTGATCCGTTCTATCAGAATTTAGAATTTCATTTTTCCCGATCTGTTTTCTGTCCATAGTCCGGATAGGAAATACCCTGCGTTATCTATGCCGGTCATCTTACGGCGCAGGACCCCTATTACCAAACATTCTTATTTTCAAAACATTAACGATTTATATTAAACTCTAGAATTATGATCAAAAGAGTTGCCTCAGGCATTGCGATAAGCACCCTTTTATTGACTGTTGGCTGCAGTCAGAAGAAAGAAGAAAAAGAAGAAGCCGCAGTATATCCTGTCACGAGTCCTGTAAAAATGGACACCGTGATCAATAAAGAATACGTAGCCCAGATCCAGTCTGTAAAAAACATTGAAGTCCGTGCACAGGAGAAGGGATTCCTTGAAAAAATTTACGTAGATGAGGGTCAATATGTACACGCAGGACAGACCCTTTTCAGAATTATGCCTCAGCTTTATCAGGCAGAATTATTAAAAGCCAGAGCAGAAGTGGAGCAGGCGACCATTGAATTGAAAAATGCCAGCACCCTTGCCAGTAACAACATCGTTTCTAAAAACGAAAGAGCAATGGCCAAAGCCAAGCTGGATGCTGCCAATGCTGAAATGAAACTGGCCCAGATTCATTTATCCTTTACAGATATTAAAGCACCGTTCTCAGGGGTAATCAACAGAATTCCTTTAAAACTGGGAAGCCTGGTAGATGAAGGAGATCTGCTGACCTCATTATCAGATAATACCAACGTTTACAGCTATTTTAATGTTTCAGAACCGGAATATTTAACCTATCAGACCCATGCTGACGGAAGAGGAAGCAACCAGGTATCTTTAATTATGGCTAATGGAGAAATGCTTCCGCAGAAAGGAGAAATTCAGACCATAGAAGGTGAATTTGACAATGAAACAGGAAATATTGCCTTCAGGGCAAAATTCCCTAACCCTGATAAACTTCTTAGAAACGGGGAAACCGGGAAAGTACAGATGACTCTTCCTGTGCATAATGCACTGATCATTCCACAGAAAGCGACTTATGAAATCCAGGATCAGAAATATGTATTCATCATCGATAAAAATGGAACGGCAAAATCCAGAAATATAAAAATAGCTTATGAGCTGCCGGATCTTTATGTGGTAGGTTCAGGACTTGCCGAAGGAGATAAAATCCTTTTAGAAGGAGTACAGAAAGTAAAAGACGACCAAAAAATACAGACCAAATTCCAGGATCCTAGAAAAGTTCTTCAGTCATTGAAACTAAAAGCAGAGTAGTCTACTTGTAAAACGAAGCAGTATGTTTAAGAAATTCATCCGCAGACCTGTTCTGTCTATTGTGATCTCACTGATCATTGTATTTATGGGGATTCTGTCGCTGGTAAAACTTCCGGTGACCCAGTTTCCCTCCATTTCACCCCCTAAAGTAAATATCACCGCAGAATACCCGGGAGCCAACAACGAACTATTGATCAAATCAGTGGTCATTCCCCTTGAAAGAGGATTGAACGGAGTTCCTGGTATGAAATATATGACCTCCGATGCCGGTAACGATGGCGAAGCTTCCATTCAGATCGTATTTGATCTCGGAACAGATCCCAATGTTGCTGCAGTAAACGTTCAGAACCGTGTATCTTCAGTTGTTAACAAACTGCCACCTCTGGTAGTGCGTGAAGGGGTAAAAATTACCCGTGAAGAACCCAATATGTTGATGTACATTAACCTGTACAGTGACGATCCCAAAGCCGACCAGAAGTTTCTTTTCAACTATGCTGATATCAATGTGATGTCCGAATTGAGAAGGGTAAGTGGGGTAGGTTTCGCAGATATCCTGGGGACCCGTGAATATGCCATGCGTATCTGGCTTAAACCGGACAGACTTACCGCTTATAATATTTCCGCAGATGAAGTAATGGAATCCCTGAACCAGCAGAGTTTGGAAGCTTCTCCCGGAAAAACAGGGGAGAGTTCAGGAAAACGTTCTCAATCATTTGAATACATCCTGAAATATTCCGGACGTTTCAATAATGAAAAAGATTACGGGAATATTATCTTAAAAGCAAAACCGGGTGGAGAATTTGTAAGATTAAAAGATGTGGCTGATATAGAATTCGGTTCCTCAATGTATGATATCTATTCTACACTGAACGGAAAGCCTTCTGCAGCTATCACTGTAAAACAGTCCTATGGTTCCAATGCAAGTGACGTTATCAAAAATGTAAAAACTTTGATGAAAGATCTTGAGAAAAATAACTTCCCGAAAGGAATGCATTACGACATAAGCTATGACGTTTCCAGGTTCCTGGATGCATCCATGGAAAAGGTTATTCATACCTTATTTGAAGCCTTTATTCTGGTGGCGATTGTAGTATTCCTGTTCCTTGGAGACTGGCGTTCAACCTTAATTCCTGCGCTGGCGGTTCCGGTTTCACTGGTGGGTACATTTGCCGTCATGTCCGCATTTGGAATTACGCTAAACATGATTTCACTCTTTGCCTTGGTAATGGCCATCGGGGTCGTTGTCGATGATGCGATTGTGGTTATTGAAGCCGTGCACGCCAAGATGGAAGAAAAAGGACTTTCTCCACTAAAAGCAACGGAAGAAGCGATGCATGAAATCAGTGGTGCGATTATCGCGATTACTTTGGTTATGGCATCCGTATTCATTCCGATTGCATTTATGTCCGGCCCGGTGGGAGTATTTTACCGTCAGTTTTCCATTACCATGGCTTCAGCAATTATCCTTTCAGGAATTGTAGCATTGACGCTGACTCCGGCTTTATGTGCTTTGATCTTAAAAAATCATCACGGAAAAGCTAAAAAGAAAACGCCAATTACTATCTTCCTGGATAAATTCAATAATTTATTTACAAAAGGTGCAGGGAAGTATGAAAAAATGCTGAATAAAACAGTGAAGAAAAAATCCATCACGCTTCCTTTACTGCTGGCATTTTGTGCATGTACATATTTCTTAAGTAACTCACTTCCTTCAGGATTTATTCCGGCGGAAGACCAGGGAATGATCTATGCCATTATCCAGACGCCTCCGGGTTCCACTTTGGAAAGAACCAACCAGATTGCCAAAGAATTATTAAGAGAGTCTGAAGACATTGACGGGGTGCAATCTGTTTCTTCACTCGCAGGGTACGAAATCCTGACAGAAGGTACCGGCTCCAACTCAGGAACCTGTCTGATCAACCTTAAAAGCTGGGAAGAACGTAAAGAATCTGCTGCTGAGATCATTGAAAAGCTTGAAGAGAAAGCTAAAAATATTCCCGGCGCCAATATAGAATTCTTTCAGCCGCCTTCCATTCCAGGTTATGGTGCTGCAGGAGGTTTTGAACTCCGTCTGCTCGATAAGGCAGGAAGCGGAGACTACCACAAAATGGAGCAGGTAAGCAATGATTTTGTAAGAGAATTGAAGAAACGTCCTGAGCTTGGATCTGCATTTACATTCTATTCTGCAAGTTTCCCTCAGTATATGCTAAAAGTAGATAATGACCTTGCCGAACAAAAAGGAGTAACGATAGAAAATGCAATGGATAACCTGTCTACATTGATCGGGTCTAACTATGAGACCAGTTTCATCCGTTTCGACAGACCGTATAAAGTAATTGTGCAGGCAGGTCCTCAATACCGTGCTTTGCCTACGGATCTCCTGAAATTATATGTGAAAAACGATAAAGACCAGATGGTTCCGTATTCGGATTTTATGAGAATGGAAAAGGTATATGGACTATCAGAAATTACAAGACATAATATGTATAATTCTGCAGAAGTAAGCGGAACTCCGGCGCCGGGATACAGTAGTGGGCAAGCTATTAAAGCAATCCAGGAGGTTGCGGATAAAACTCTTCCGAGAGGTTTCGGTATCGACTGGGCGGGTATTTCCAAAGATGAAGTGAGCAGAGGGAACGAAGCCGTATTTATCTTCCTGGTCTGTCTTGGATTTGTCTATCTGATTCTTGCAGCACAGTATGAAAGCTTTATTCTGCCGTTGCCGGTAATTTTATCCCTTCCTACAGGTATTTTCGGAGCATTTTTATGTCTGAAATTGTTAGGGTTGGAAAATAATATCTATGCTCAGGTTGCCATGGTCATGCTGATTGGTCTGTTAGGTAAAAATGCAGTATTGATCGTAGAATTTGCCGTTCAGAAGAAAGCAGAAGAAGGAATTCCTGTAGCGAAGGCAGCTATTGAAGGGGCGGCGATCCGTTTCCGTCCGATTTTGATGACTTCATTTGCCTTTATTGCGGGTCTTATTCCGTTGGTAATCGCAACCGGACCGGGAGCGGTAGGAAACAGAACGATTGGTACCGCAGCTGCAGGAGGAATGTTGATAGGAACTATTTTCGGGCTGATGATTATTCCGGGGCTGTATTATATTTTCGGAACTATCGCAGATAAATCGAGACTGGCAAGATATGAAGAGGAGAATCCTTTAACAGAACAAACTGAACCTTATCAACACGATAACAAACATGAAGATTTATAATAAATATATAGCAGCCATTGCTCTATCACTTGTACTTACAGGTTGTAGAGCTCCCATGGCCACCGTTATAAAAGATGAAGTAAAAGAAAACCTGCCTCAGAATTTCAATCAGGAAGAGCAGCAGGATGCTAATGCAAACAGTGGAACAACCCCCTGGAGACAGTTTTTCACGGACCCGAATCTGGTAAGTTTAATCGAAACGGCTTTGAAAAACAATCAGGAATTACTGATCACCCTTCAGGAGATTGAAATTGCAAAAAGTGGGGTATTGGCTAAAAAAGGAAGACTGACACCAACGGTATCAGCCGGAATAGGAGCCGGAATAAAAAAAGCCGGCCGTTATACCAGTGAAGGAGCTGGTGATGCCACTACGGAAATAGAGCCCGGAAAAGAAATGCCCGATCCTCTGGGCAATTTTGAAGGCGGATTAATGGCCAACTGGGAGATTGATATCTGGAAAAAGCTCAGAACTGAAAAGGAGGCTGCCGTTGCTCATTATCTTTCTACAGTAGAAGGGAAAAACTTCGTATTATCCAATCTTATCGAAGAAGTAGCGGACAATTATTATGAATTGCTGGCACTTGACAATCAGTTAGACATCATTCAGCAGTACATTAAACTGCAGCAAAGAGCATTGGAAATTTCTAAAATTCAGAAAGAAGCTGCTGCGGCTACGGAACTGGCTGTTAAGAAATTTGAGGCGGAGCTGGCAAAATCCAAAGCTGCAGAATATACAATCCGTCAGGATATTACAGAGAAAGAAAACCAGATCAATGCGCTTTTGGGAAGATATCCACAGCCTATCGTGAGAACGAAAGAAAGCTTTATGTCTACGATGCCGCAGACTGTTTACACGGGAATACCGTCTCAGCTATTAGCTAACCGTCCGGATATTAAACAGGCGGAATTGGAATTAAAAGCTGCAAAACTGGATGTGCAGGCAGCAAGAAAGGAGTTTTATCCGTCACTGGAAATTTCTGCTACACTAGGATTGGAAGCCTTCAAACCTTCTTATCTGGTTAAGTTGCCGGAGTCTATTGCTTCTAATCTGGCAGGAGAACTGGCCGGGCCATTAATTAATAAAAGTGCGATCAAAGCAAACTTTCAGACTGCTGATGCCAGACAGGTACAGTCGCTGTACGAGTATGACAAAACGATCTTAAATGCTTATCTGGACGTAGCAAATCTTATGTCAAAGGTTAAGAATATAGATCAGTATTACCAGTTGAAATCGCAGGAGACCAAAGCTTTAGATCAGTCTATTGATATTGCGAACCAATTGTTCCGGAATTCAAGAGCAGATTATCTTGAAGTTCTCTTGAATCAAAGAGATGCTCTGGATGCCAAAATGGAGCTGATCGAAGCTAAACAGAAACAGCTGAGCACCGTTGTAGACATCTACAAAAGCTTAGGCGGTGGCTGGAAATAAGACATCATAATTCTATCAATAAAACAGTTAATGTTTTGAGCTGATCCCTTCGGGGATTGGCTCTTTTTGTTTTTATGAGTGAGATTTTATTGCATTTAGGATTGATTTTATTCACTGGTTGTTTGAAATAGACAGAAAATATTCTTGTATATAAAAATTTGGATTAAATCTCAACGGTGGGATTTGAAATGCGTTAAAAAATGTTAAATTTGCAAAAATATAAAAACTAAATACACAAGCAGATGAAGAAAATTTACTCTGGTGCATGTATTCTATGCACAGTTCTTGGATTTTCCGCCCAGGAAGTATTATGGCAGAAAGACATCAAATCCTCTACACAGGATTTTCTAAGCCAGGTGACCACAACCATAGATCAACAGTATCTGATCACGGGAAGCAGTATTCAAAGCAGTAAGCTTCAGGCTGAAGGCAGTAAGCAGAATAACGGCTACGATTTTCATTTAGTCAAACTCAACTAGCAGGGGGAACAGGTCTTTGAAAAATATTTTTCAGGAAATAACCACGACTATCTTTCCGCAACTGTTTCTACACAGGACGGAGGTTTTTTGATTTCAGGCACCTCCTATTCATCAAAAGGTCTTGATAAAAAAAAAAGACTCCAAAGGAGGTTCAGACATTTGGCTCATCCGCCTCAATGAATTTGGCGACGAACTCTGGCAGAAAACGTTAGGATCAGCATCCGATGAAGAAGCAAGATCAGTTATTCAGACGACAGATCTCGGATTCTTTGTAGCCGGGAATGTCACCCTTCGACAGGCTCAGGGTACTACTAAAGGTTATGGTTCCAAAGATATTTTGATTGTAAAGCTCGATAAGGATGGAAAAGAACTCTCTCAGTCAATCTTAGGAGGAAAAGGCTTGGATGAAATTGAAAAGATGATTCCAACAAAGGACGGAGGTGTATTGGTTGGGATATATTCAAGAAGCAACCTGGGCGGTTCAAAGAAAACCGAAAACTTTGGTGAAGGAGATTATTGGGTGATCAAGCTGGATAAAACCGGGAAAACAGAATGGGAAAAGAATTTCGGAGGAAAAGGAGATGATCATTTGAGAACCTTAGCGCTAACCTCTTCTGGCTATTTAATCGGAGGAGAATCCAGATCCGAAAGATCAGGAAACAAAACGGTTGGAATAGAAGAAGGCACCGATCTGTGGCTAATCTCTTTAAACGAAAGAGGCGAAGAGATCTGGCAGAAATCCTACAATTTTGGGAACCGTGATATTCTGATGGGAATGAGTGTTATTCAGAGTCAGGATTCAGGGACCAAGACCTGACCAAAGGAATTTTACTTGGAGGTTACACTCAGGCTGAAGGCAGAATTGAAGCAGATGATGAAACTTTCTGGATGTTGTATCTGAATCAGGATGGCAATGAGCAGTGGAGAAAATACGTGAAGGGAGACAATAGACAAAGAGAGGAGAGACTTTCAGATATTAAGCTGAACAGGGACGGTTCCATTATTCTGGCTGGAACCAGCGCGGAGGAACTTGGAAAAGAGAACTGGAAGATCGTGAAGCTGGGAGATAAACAGCTTGACCAGCTGATTGAAAAGCAGGACATCAAGATCTATCCTAATCCAGTATCAGACTATGCTTATGTGGAAATAGGCTATGATTTCAAGGAAGCTGATATTATGCTGTATGATATGGGTGGAAGACAGCTTCAGAGCTTGAAGACTAAAAATAAAGTAACCAAAATAAACACTCAAAACCTAATTCAGGGAGCTTATCTGGTGACGATAAAAACGGATACGAATAAAACAGCCAGTGCTAAACTAATAAAGAAATAAAATTCAAATTAGAATGAAGAAATTATTAATACCAATAGCCTTATTATGTATCGCTAATGTTTATGGACAATCAGGAAGCGGAAATAATAATAGTAATGATGGAAGTTCAAAGTTACCGGAAATAATTCCACCATCGCCTACAGCCTATGCCTTAGGGAATTATGGTAATGTACCTGTAGGGTTATTTATTGGGGCTCCCAATATATCAGTTCCATTACTTACTTATAAAACAAATAATATTACTTTACCATTAAGTCTTTTTTATGGCTCTAATGGGATCAAAATAGATGAGGTTTCCTCTAATGTAGGTTTAGGCTGGAATTTGAATTTTGGAGGTGTAATTACCCGTATGGTAAGAGGCAATGCTGATGAAGCTTCAACCAGTATTCCGGTACCTGAAAATGATAATGTAAATGGAGCATATACAAATCCTGTTACTAATCAGTTCTTCTTTAATTTAGCGAATCATACTAGTGCGGCAGATACGCAGGCTGATTTGTATTCATTTAATTTTAATGGATTTTCCGGAAAATTCTTTTATGATCGAAATAATCAGCCTCATATTGTAGACCAGCAGGCTCTAAAAATCGAAAGAATTGGTAATACTACAGGTGACGGGCAGGATTTTCTATTAACGACCTCTACAGGTGAAAAATATTATTTTACCCAGAAAGAAAGATCTATGTACAGGAATGTCGGAGGAGGACACTCCCTTATTCAGTCATCTATTACAGCATGGTATCTGACGAAGATTGTCCATCCTAAAGGAGACGAAGTCTATTTTACCTATGAAGATTATAATCTACCGACTTATGTAAGTTCACAATCACAGAGCTTGAGAATGTCTACAGGTTTCCCTGCTACTCAGACAGTATGTGGAGGTGGAAGCGGATATTCAACATCTCCAACATTAGGCCCCATTATAGATAATACACTCCGGGTTATAGGAAAAAGAATTACTTCGATAAGCAGTAATAATCCATTAAACGGAACTGTTACTTTTACTTATTCAACGGATACTACAAACCTGGATATTGAAGGGAATACTAAAATTCAAAATATTGCTCTAAAAGATCAAACAGGAGCCAATATAGAAACAGCAACTTTCAATTATCTTAATACGACTAATAAAAGAAATTTTCTAACCAGTGTAGTTTTCAAAGATCCTAATAAATCCTACAGTTTCGAATATGAAGATCCATCTGCATTTCCCTCAAGATTATCTTTCAGCCAGGATCATTGGGGATATTATAATGGGAAAATCAATGTAGCACTGGCCCCAAAAAATGTTGAAGATTATAATTTCAACCAGTTCGACTATTCAGGTGCTGATAAATCTCCGGATCCCAATTTTGCAAAAATCGGACTTTTAAAAAGAGTGGTTTATCCTACAAAAGGATTTACAGATCTGGAATATGAAGGGAATACCTATTGGGGACAAAAAACTATTTATCCCAATTATACCTATCTGCATTTGGCGGATCAAAACAATACTATTTCTGGAATTGTAACGCAGCAATATACTATTACTTCACCTGCCAATCAAAGAATTGAAATATCAGGTATGAGTGGTTTTAATACCCAATGTTCAGAATCTGAACAGACCCATAATCCTATTGGCAGAATCGAACTTGTAAATGGAGGAAGTTTTTATGGATCTCCACAGGGATCTCCCGTTCAATCAGGACCAATATACGAATTTGTGAATGGGCAATCGAATCTAATTTATTTTGATGCTTTAGCAGGAACAACCTATACTTTAAAACTATCAGCATCAAGATGTACCTATATTAGTGCTGATGCAAAATATTATGCTTCCGCACCGCAGGTTTTTGATACCAACCTTGATACAGGCGGAGTAAGAGTTAAGGATATTAAAGATTACGATGTTTCTTCATCAACTCCAAAATATACAAGATATATTTATGGTGACGTTAATCATTCATCAGGCCAGCCGGGAAATAAACCTTACTATGCCAATACCTTTACATGGCAGACTATATGTATGGACAACAACGGAACAGGGCTTGTAATGTGTACTTTTGTTGAAAATTCAGACAATATTCTTACCTCAAGCAGTATGATCCCATTGTATGATACAGGGACAACTAGCTGTCTTTACCCTAATGTTTCTATTAGTGAAGGGGGAGATCAATTTGAAAAAGGAGGGGAAATCAAAGAGTTTAAAATCCAGAGAGATGATGCAGGGAGCAATGTATGGGGGCCGGGAACTATAGTTAATAATCCTTGGACAAACAGGGGCTGGGATAACGGTACAGAATTAAGCTCGACAATAGTAAGAAAAAATACCGGATCATCAGCTCTTGAGATCGTTCAAAAAAAAGAAAACATTTATGAAAAAAGAGATTCAAGTACTTTTGAACTGAAAAATTATGTTGGTGAGCAGTTGTTTAATATCGCATGTAATTCTGCTTATGTAAGCCATACTTATACATGCACTGCTTCAGATGTTATTATACCAAATAGTGCCTGTACCGGCAAAACAGCAGGAGAACAGATAGTATTACAGCTCTTAGATAATGTTAATGTTACGGAATATAAAAATATCTCCTATTGGCATTATTTAAAGTCTCAAAAAACTACAGATTATTTAGGGGGCATTCCTGTAAAGACCGAAACAGAATATTTCTATGATAATCCTTCTCATTATCAATTAAATCGTCAGAAAACTACTTTTTCCGATGGCAGAATCGGTGAAACAGCTTACAGCTATGCCCATGAAAAAGGAAATCAGCTGATGATCGAGAAAAACATGGTTGGCATTCCATTAGAAACTACTACAAACCAGACTATTGGAAACGGAACAAAAACTTTATCAAAAACTGAAACACTGTATCCAAAGACTGTAGCAGAAATAACCCACAACAGTTCCTCTCTGGTTCTTCCTTCATCAGTTCTTTCCTATGATCTACAGAATAGCTCTCCATCTACCGAAGTCACTTATGACAAATATGATTCAAAAGGCAACCTTCAGCAGTACACCACAAAAGATGGCATTCCAACAACGATCATCTGGGGTTATAGCAAAACCCAGCCTATTGCCAAAATAGCAGGTGCCAAAATTTCAGATATCGCCCAGTCATTAATAGATAATATTGTAAATGCTTCAGATAATGATGCCCAGTTAAGTACTGATGCATCAGAACAGTCATTGACCTCTGCTTTAGATCTGTTCAGAAATAATGCTGCTTTACCAGGTTACCAGATCACCACTTATACCTACGATCCATTAATCGGAGTAAGAAGCATCACGCCTCCATCAGGAATCAGAGAGCTTTATAAATACGATACAGCTAACCGTCTTAAAAAGGTGATTGACATCAATGGAAAAGTACTGAAAGAATACAAATACAATTACAAAAACTAACACAGACATGAAAAAAATAATATTCATTTCCGGTATACACCTATCAGCAGGAGTTGTAAACCATGTGGCAATTCCATTATTTGGCAATGACCAGTTAAAAGAACAGTTGCTCAATATTTACCCATTAATTTAAAAGTATGCATAAAAAAATATACATAAGCATAGGGTTAATACTGGGGATTTATCACTATGGCCAGGTAGTCCTGAATTCTCCTCCTGCTCCTAATACAGAAAAAGCAGATCCTCAAAGTATACGCATGCTTCCTGGGTTCAGCTTCAATTCTGCTAACGGGACATTTCGGGCCTATATCGGAGGATCTTCTTCCAATAATCCGGGTAATACCTATACGCCTGTCACCGTTGATTATTCGACTAATATTTCAAATACTGAAAATTATATCTATACCCGGCAGTATTTAGTACCTACCGAAGTTTCAAACGGATCTCTTCAGCAGATACAGAGTGTACAGTTTTTTGATGGGCTTGGAAGACCTAAACAATTGGTGGGCATCAAATCTACTCCTACCGGAAAAGATCTGGTGACCCATATTCCTTATGATGGATTTGGAAGACAGGTAGACAGCTGGCTTCCGGTTCCTATGTCCTCGCAAAATGGAAATATTCAAACCGGGGTGGAAGGAAGTACCAATGCGTATTATCAGTCAAACGGTATTAATGATTCCTTTCCATTCAGCCATAAAAATTTAGAGAATTCTCCGCTCGACAGGCTTCTGAGCCAGAAAAATCCAGGAGCCGACTGGCAGAACAAACCTGTTGTTTTTGGGTATGATACCAATGTAGCAGGGGAAGTGAAAAAATATACTACCGCTACGAACTGGGTCGATGGGGCTACTTCTTCAGTATTAGGTACACCAGAAACTTACGGTGAAGGACAACTGTATAAAAATATCGTTACGGATGAAGATAATGGTAAAACCATAGAATACAAAAACGGTAAGGGACAAACCATATTAGTCAGAAAAGTCATCAGTTCTTCAGAAAATGCAGACACTTATTATGTGTACAATGAGTATGACCAGCTGGCGTTTGTAATTCCTCCGTTGACTTCTGCTTCCGCATCAGTATCTGCATCAGCTTTGGAGCAACTTTGCTATCAGTATAAGTATGATGGCAGAAACAGGCTTGTAGAAAAGAAGCTTCCGGGAAAAGGTCTGGAACAGATGGTTTACAACAAAAAAGACCAGGTTATTCTGTACCGGGATGCTGTTCTGAAAAACGGAATCTCCAATTTTACAGCTGATCAATCATGGGTTTTTACCAAGTATGATCAGTTTGGAAGAGTTGTTTATACTGGAATTTCGAGAGATGGAACTTCGAGGCAAAACATTCAGACATCCATTGATAATCAGCCGGTGAGTACTTCTTATGAAACCCGTGGAGGAAATCTTGTGCTGAACGGAATGAATATAGGCTACGGAAATGTTTCTTACCCCACAAGTATTGACAAGGTTCTTTCAGTCAATTATTATGATACTTATCCTCAGGATGCTTCGGCCATTCCGGTAACAATTTTAGGCCAGGAAGTATTGCCTCAGGATGTTCAAAGTTCGAATGTTAGTACCAAGAGCCTGCCTACAGCCTCTTATGTGAAAAATGTTGAGAATGATAGCTGGACAAAGACCTATACTTATTATGACAAGAAAGGAAGAGCAATATCCACTTATTCTGTAAACCATCTCGGAGGATATACCAAAACTGAAAGTTTTCTGAAATTTTCAGGGGTTCCGGATTATACGCTTACTGAACATAAAAGAGCTGCAGATGCAACGAAAGTAAATATCAAAGAAACTTTTGAGTATGATCACCAGGAAAGGCTGGTAAGACATTGGAATGAGATCAATGGTGGAGCTAAAGAACTTCTTGCTGAAAATCTCTACAATGATCTCGGACAGGTACAGGCCAAAAATGTAGGAAATACAACCGGAAGCCCGTTGCAGACTGTCAAATATGCATACAATATCAGAGGCTGGCTTACAAAAGTTAATGACCCTTCTGATCTGCAAAATAAACTCTTTGCTTACGAGTTGAGGTATAACAAACCGGACAGTCAGTTTTCCGGTTCTGCAAGGTACAACGGAAACATCTCACAGATGTCATGGATTACCCAAAACGATGCTGTACTGAGAAATTACTCCTATGAATATGATGCCATTAATCGTCTTAAAGAAGGGCGTTTCTGGGATGCCATGAATTTAGACAGAGGAGAATACCACGAGCAGCTTACCTATGACCTGAACGGAAATATTAAATCCCTGCTCAGAAGAGGAAGGCAGCTTCCCGGCTATACAGCTCCTGAAGTTATGGATAATCTTGAATACCACTATGAAAATGGCGAGCAGAGTAATAAATTAGCTTATCTTAAAGAGGTGGGAACAGGAAATGCTTTAAGCGGTTATCCGCTTTCATCAGGTAGTACCGGAAATACAATCAGCTATGACCTGAATGGAAATATGACGGTTCAGCAGGATAAAGGAATTTCCTCCATCCAATATAATTATCTAAATTTACCTGGAAGGGTTACCCAAAATTCCAAAGTAACGGATTATATGTATAGGGCAGATGGAGTAAAAGTAAAAAAGATCTTCGGTATGGAGACCACAGATTATTTAGACGGATTTCAATATGAAAATGGAACGTTGAAGTTTTTACCAACTGCAGAAGGTTATTTTAATTTTGAAACCGGAAAGTATGTGTATAATTATACAGACCATTTAGGAAACATCAGGTTAAGCTATGCTAAGAATGGAGCAGGAACAGAGATCATTGAAGAGAGTAATTATTATCCTTTTGGATTGAAACATGAGGGATATAATACTTTATTAGTAAATTCAGCTTATAAATATAAGTTCTTAGGGGAAGAGTTGCAAGAAACTGGTTGGTACGATTTAAACGCTCGTTTTTATATGCCCGATGCTGTAATTTTTGGACAACACGATCCACTTTCTGAAAAAACAATGCAACCTTACGCTTATGGTTATAACAATCCAATCCGTTATGGAGACCCAACAGGATTAAGCGGGAATGATTTTGTAGAAAGAAAAGACGGCTCTATTTATTGGGACAAGAACGCCAATAATCAGGCAACAACAAAAGCAGGAGAAACTTATTTAGGGAAAAACTTGTCCTTTACATTTAATAGTTTTATTGATGCAAAAAGTTGGGATGGTCCTTTAGGAAGTTTACCAGCAGGCGATAAGCTAACTTCAACGATTAATATTTCGGCTCAAGAAAATTCACAAGGAGAATTGACTGGATTATCAGCTACAAGAAATGCCGATCCTATAGGAAAAACTTTTGGCATATTCTCAGGTAGAGATTATTATCCTGGTGAAGGAGGAAGCAATAATTCTTTTACCCAAACTAATACATCTGTAAGTTATGAACGACATACAAGTGTTGCTAGTTTTGAAGAAGCGGGTTTAAATTCTATGGGTTTTAAAATAGTAGATGTTGCTCAAAAATTAAATATTAGTTTTGATAAGGGGAACGGTAATTTATCTGTAAACGCTTATACAAACATATTTCCTTCGGCTACATTAAAACTGAATAATACGGGAACTACTTTAATGAATTATAAACAACCTTCTTTTGTAGGAACACATACAGCACCAATCATAAATAATGCTGTTATGGGAAGAGGCGGAGTAGAACTTCCTAAGAAAGATTTTTCATATTATCCATCAAGATTTTATAAAAGAAATTAGAATGTTACAACCAACCAAATTAAACATTTGTATTAGTATAATTTTAAAATATTTTATATTTTATGTCTTGCTAATGTTTATAAATAAAGAGTTTAAGCTATTGGAAATTAGCAATATTAAAAATGGACAAGACTTATTTTATTATTTATGGATAGTTTTATTTTTTCCTATTGTGGATATGATTTTATTTGCTATTCCATTGTATTTTAGCTTCAAAGCTAAAAAGGTATTAATTTTTGTAATTAGTATTATTGTAATTCTATTGATAGAATATTTTATTTATGCTTATTTTACTTCACAGAAATTAATTGATCGAGACGCTTTCTTAAAAGTCATTATTAATCTTTTTCTACTTAGTATCTTTTTCTACAAAGCGATACGTTCAAAATTTACAGAATCATAAACAAAACCGCCACTCGAAAGAGTGGCGGTTTTTATTTAAAATTGTTTGTAGCTTGTTTCTGACAATAAAAGCTTCAATAAGCGTAAAGACATAATTTTTGTCTTTATAGGATATTTTATTTACTTCTTTTACTTTTTCCATCAATGTATCATTAAGTTCCAATTCTACGTTCCCTACTAAAAAACCTAAAGAAACATCCAAAGCCAAAGCAATTTTATTAGCAATCTCCCGCTGCGCAAAGTCTCTCGACTTTGAGCACATAAGAATTCCTTTGAAGATACAAAAGGCTGTCCAAAAAGTTTGGACAGCCTCTTTGTTTTTTTAGAACTAGCTATCAATAAAAACTCTGCAAAACAAGCTATCAACAAATTCAGGCAGGAAAATAACAATCTATCAATTCAAGACTTTGGAATTATCAAAAAATAATTTAATCCAACATCGGAGAAATACTTAGGTGTTTACTGCAATTATAACTGTTTTCTTTGGTATATTTGTGAGACAATCAACACCGCACAAATCTTATCGCCATGAAAAAGTTCCTTTTAGTTATTCTCGGAATCCTTGTTATTTTGGTTGCTGTATTGCTGATCAAAATGTATACTTATCCTTTTAAAAAGATTGCAGTACAAACGTCACAAGGATGGAAACCTGTGAAGAATGATTCTGCTGTAATGCGTCTGTCAGGCGGCATCAAAATTCCTACAGTTTCTACCGGAAGCCTTGGGGAATTCGATTACGTGCCGTTTGATCAGTTCAAAGAATATCTGAAAACATCTTATCCGCTTGTTTACCAGAATACCGAAAACAATGAGATCAACACCCATGCTTTGGTTTTCAGGCTTAAAGGTAGTGACCCTGCATTGGAACCCATATTATTCCTTTCCCATATAGACGTTGTACCTCCCGGAGATGCCGATGTGAAAAATAAAGAGCAGAATATTTTCAGACCTGATGATAAACCCCTGCCTCCTGTTTCTAAAGTAGCAGAAGACTGGGATTTTGAACCTTTTTCAGGGACCGTGGCCAATGGTAGAATCTATGGAAGAGGAGCCATCGACATGAAGGGAATGCTCTTTTCTCTCATGGAATCTATGAATACCATGATTAAAAGTAAAAAAATCCCAAAACGTGATATCTATCTGGCTTTCGGCTTTGATGAAGAAGTAGGCGGACAAAAAGGTGCTGTACAGATTGCAGATTATTTTAAGAAAAAAGGCCTTCAGTTTGATGCTGTTTATGATGAAGGAGGCCTGATTATGCAGAAAGGTAATGTAGCTGGCGTAGATTCCGACGTAGCTGCTGTTGGATGCGCAGAAAAAGGTTTCTTATCCGCAAAAATAAAAGTCAAAGGACTTGGAGGGCATTCCTCAATGCCTCCCATGGAAAGTGCAATAGGAAAAGCTGCCGTGATCATGCAGCGGCTTGAAGATGATCAGATGAAACCTTCTATAACACCGCTCATCAAAGAATTTTTCAGTAATATTGGCGGAACAATGCCCTTTACTTCCAGGCTGGCACTTTCTAACCAGTGGCTGCTAAAGCCCCTTCTTTTATCCCAGCTTACAAAAAATAATACCACTAATGCTCTGGTGCGTACAACGACTGCTTTGACGATGATGAAGGGAAGTGACGGAACCAATGTACTCTCTCCCGAAGTGGAATTTGTGGTCAATTTCAGGCTTCTTCCCGGAAACACTGTGAAAGATGTCCGTGAGCATATTGCAAAAGCAACAGAGGGTTTCGATGTTGAGGTAGAAGATATCGACAATACAAGAGAGGCTTCTGCCGTTTCTCCTTCCGATACAAAAGGATTTAAATTAATAGAAGCCGGAGTCAGAGAGATCTATCCGGGGACTATTGTGACTCCGTATATTACTATAGCCGGTACCGACGCGTATAAATACCAGATCGTAAGCAAAAATATCTACAGATTCATGCCGATCAGGATCAACAGCTCGGAACAGCAAAGCATCCATAGCACCAATGAATATATCAGTATTGAGAACTACCTGAAAATGATCCATTACTTTGAATACATGATGATGAATTACGACAAATAGTGTTTGGGTTTGTGAACCGGAGTTCAGTCGGAGTTCGAGAGTCGGAGAGTTTGAGTGTCTTAGAGTTTCGGGATTCGGGTTACGGGGGTAAAGTAGGAGTCGCTATTGTGTATTTCGGCATCTTAAAAGTTAACCGTTGCTATATAAAGGTTTTAAACAGTTGGTTTAAGTCATATGATCACCCTTAGTCTTAGTCTCATCAAAAATCTCATGTCTGAAATCTTGATTCTTGACTCTTGCATCTTGGCTCTCAAAAAAAAAAATAACACGTCAAGTTTTGTCGCATTACAGCAATAGCTTTGTCATATCAAAATTACAGAGCTATGGAATTGCCGTTTTACTTAACATTTAAAGAATTTGAAAGCCATTATTATGACACCCTTGAAAAATGGTTTGAACAATATCATAATGCCAGCGAAATCGATTATTTAAAGGCGCTGGCAGATCTTTACAGCCCTTATTTATACTATAGTTTTACAGATGACAGGCTTTTGGCTGATGCTTCTATGGAAATTAAAGACTGCTTTTTCCCTTATCATGAAAAGATCGGGATTTCTTTCTGTACCAACTGTGAAAATGAAAAACATCCCAAAGCTGCCAAAGGCATGAATCATATATTTGAGTGGAAAACCATTACCATGATGGAATACGCGCAGCATATTCTGGATAAGATCAACAGGCACCTGTCAAAAAACGGAAGTTCTGTGGACGGAAATAAAACGGTTTTGGATTATATCAATGACCGTGAGATTATTACCTCAAGAGTCGGAGCAGGGTATTGTGTGAACTACAACAGGCATCAGGCCGCGGTTCCTTTTTTGAAAGCCTATCTTCCTTATTACGGACAGACTGTAAATATTGCAGTATATCGGGATTTTATTTTTTCTGTCGTGCAGATCGCAGAATATATCGATAAGAAACTGAAATCCGTACAGGCCTTTGAGCATACGGTTTACGCTAAATTAAAATCAGAAGCCAGGTTCAAAGTACAGATGAGTCATCAGTTTCTCACGATCTGCAATTAAATTTTACACCAAACATTCATATCTAATTATATTGATGGAAGACCTTCAACAGTTTTCCAGACAAATCCTGGCAGAAATGCCGGGATTTTGTTTATTTCACTCCTTACTTTAAAGGATATTGAATAAATAAAAAGTCTTAAACAATTAAGTTTAAGACTTTTATATTTTTGCAGAAAGGAAGGGATTCGAACCCTCGATACAGTTACCCGTATACTACCTTTCCAGGGTAGCTCCTTCAACCACTCGGACACCTTTCTATTTGAGACTGCAAAAATAGGGTAATTTCTGGAATCTGCAAATTATTATTTAAAATTACTCAGTAATTTCTCCACAAAGACTTCTGGTAAAGTTGTCTGCAAAGGTTCCGGAGTAACTCGGATTATCTATCAGGTGCATCGCTTTACTGATGGCACTTTCTGCTGTCATATCTTTTCCGCTGATCGCTCCGATCCTTGAAAAAATATTACTGTTTTCATACTTTCCGAACGAAATACCTCCTGAAATACACTGACTTACCACAACGATTTCTGTTCCGTTGTTTCTTATTTCTTCAAGGGTTTCCTGTGTTTTCTCACTGCTGAAAATGGTTCCTGAACCAAAAACCTGAAGAATTAAAACCTTCATTTTAGGAATTTCTTTAAAGTGGCTCAGATGCATGCCCGGAAAAATTCTCCAGAACAGAATATCTTCAGAAATATGTTCATCCACATGAAATTCTATAGCAGGATCGCACCGGTAAAGATTATCCTTGATGATATTTAAATGAACACCAGATTGCCCCAATATCGGATAGTTCGGGCTGGCATAGGCATCAAAATACTCTGCAGAATATTTCAGGGTTCTGTTTCCTCTTAATAGTTTATATTCAAAATAAACGGCAACTTCCTGAATAACCGCTTCATCATTTTCATAAAGACTGGCGTAATAAAGGCTGGTCAGAAGATTTTCTTTTGCATCCGTTCTCAGATCCCCGATCGGCAGCTGCGAACCCGTCATAATCACAGGTTTTCTAAGTCCTTTCAACATAAAACTTAAAGCAGAAGCTGTATAAGACATTGTATCCGTTCCGTGAAGGATCAGAAAGCCATCGTACAGTTCATAGTTTTTTAGGATATAATTGGCAATAACCTTCCATTCCTCAGGTCCCATATCCGAAGAGTCCAGCGGTTTTGCAAATGGATGCACAAATACTTCGCATTCCATTAATTTCATCTCGGGCATTTTTTCGAAAATATTTCCAAAATCAAATGCGCGGAGGCTTCCGGTTTCATAATCTTTTTCCATACCGATGGTTCCTCCGGTATAAATGAGCAGGACTTTTCGTTTCATGAATTACTTTTTTCTAAGAAATTGAGCCTCGTTCAGGTTCATAGCCCAAAATTACGTTAATTTGCAAAGATTTGAAAATGAATGGAAGATTTAGCGCAAACTTTTGAATACTTAAAGCAGTTTTTAACAGAGGAAAGACTCTCAAAAATAGAACATTTCTCCAAAGAAAGTTCCGATTTTGTCCTTCCTGTGATGGATGATGTCTACCAGTTCAGAAATGCGGCAGCTATTATAAGATCCGTGGAAGCAAATGCTTTTCACAAGGTGGTGGCCATGGAAGAGGAAAATGTTTTCGATCCTAATCTTACCGTAACCAAAGGTGCCGAAACCTGGGTGGAAGTAGAGAAAATGCCTAAAAATATAGCCTCATTACAGAACATTAAAAACAGAAGGTATAAAATTCTGGCTGTATCCCTTGAAAAAAATGCAGTGATGCTTCCGGACTATCAGATTACAGAACCTATTGCTCTCGTATTCGGAACTGAGAAGGAGGGAGTATCAGAAGAAGTTTTAGATTTTGCAGACGAAACACTGGCTATTCCAATGTACGGACTGACAAGAAGTTATAACGTTTCCGTAGCCGCGGGCATCTGTATGTACGAACTGAAACAGAAACTGATAAAATCAGGTATTGAGTATAAGCTTAATGAAGAAAAACTGATGAAAATGAAGATCCGTTGGGCAGTCAACTCAATGCGGAGCGGACATCAGATTTTCAAAAAATATTTAAAAGATAATAATTTAGCATTTGAATAAAAGCCTATTTAAATAAATTTATATAGCAGATAATTTCACCATGTTTCTGAATTCAAATGATGCTTACGCTTTCTGTTATTAAAGAATATTTCGTATAAATATTCGTAATTAATTTTTAAACAGGTTCTAACATACGATATCTTTTTTCATCATTTCAGGCTGCTTCAAATCGTTGGTTTTAATTCTCAGTAATGGAAATTAAGGTAAGGACATTGCTTTTGTATGGGTGTATTTGTTTGTGGAGTGTAAATGCAGATAAGGTGCAGTATATATGCGGTAGTAAATTTTTCGGTATTAAAGATAGTTCTGTATAGCTTTAGTAAAAAATTTACTTATGAAGAATATATTGACTTTTTTATTAGTTACCTGCTTTTATGGTATTAATGCACAGGAATGGTGTGCTTCGGATAAAGTTCAGGCTGAACTGGAAGCAAAAGATCCATCAGCTAAGAAAGCAAGGCTGGATTCGGAAGCAAGATTATTGGCGGAAGGAATACAGAATTACCTGAAAAAAGCAGGTGTGAATCATAGCTCTGCAGGAAAAACATCTACAGTGTATGAAATTCCGGTCGTAGTGCACGTCATTGCTCCTACTGGTGCTGCAATAGGAACAGCTTATAATAAAACAGATACAGCAATTACCAACTGGATTGATGATACCAATAAGATCTATGCAACGACATATGGAAACGGATATTATGCAGAAGGTACAGGAAATGACGGAGGTACTGTAATACCCATAAAATTGGTTTTAGCGAAAAGGGATCCGCAATGTCAGCCTACGAATGGTATTATCAGGTATAATGGTGGTGTCCTTGCCGGTTATGACGACTATGGTGTTATAAGACAGACTACAAACGGAGTCACCACTGATCAAATTAAAGCAATTGCCCCACACTGGCCGGAATCTTCATATTTTAACATTTATGTTATTAATAAAGTAGACGGTAGTTCAAATAGTGGGATTCTGGGTTGGGCAACAATGCCTACAGTTAATGATAGTTCTTACGAATCTTTTATGATGTCTTTCGTAACCACGAACCGTCCAAAAACTTTAGCTCATGAGTTTGGACATGCTATGGGACTTTATCATACTTTTGACGGTGGAGATACAGGAATATGTCCTGCAAATAATAATTGTACAACAGACAATGATAAAGTTTGTGATACTTCCCCCATATCGCAGATCAATGGAAGTACAATGCCAACCAACTCAGATATTAACCCTTGTACTGGTCAGTTGTATGATGGTGTTCAATATAATGTGATGAGTTATGGTAGTGATGCAAGAAAGTTTACCCCGGGACAGAGCGACAGGGCTTTAGCTACATTTTTAAGCGCAAGGTCTAATCTAACCCAGTCATTAGGAGGAACAGATTTGGCGTCTAATCCGGGATCTGGCACACCTGTTTCTCCAAGTTGTGCACCTACAGCAGTGACTAGTCTGGGGAATTATAATACCGGGCCTATACTGGTAAAGCTGGGAGCTATTAATAACAGAACGGATGGGCAGAACAATGCTAACGGGAACCAATTTTATATAGATTATACAACCCAAAATTGCCTGAACAATATATTCTCGACGGAACTAAACGTAACAGATTTACAAAATATTCAGGTTAACATTAAACAAAGTACTCAAAGTATCAGGGTCTGGATTGATTACAACAATAATGGAACATTTGAAACCGGAGAACTGGCAAAATCTGCGGACAATGTTGTTGCTAGCGGTTCTACTGAGACTGTTTGGAACGGAACCTTCACGGCTCCCGGAACAACTGTACTTAATATGCCATTGAGAATGAGAGTTATTGCTGGTAAAAGCGTAAGCACTACCAATGCATGTGCTAACCTGCAACATGGACAAACCGAAGATTACACGGTAGTATTTAAAAATACCTCCGTTTTAAAAAATTCACTAGCACAAGTAACAAACAAATCTTTTAGTATTTATCCGAATCCTAGTCATGATGGAGATTTTTATATCAGCGGAGGTGATATCGCTGTTCAGAATATTAAAATTGAAATTGCAGATGTTAGCGGAAGAAGAGTTTTCCAGTCTGACTTTAAAGAAAACCAAAAAGAGCTGAAAATAAATTCTCATTTATCCAATGGTGTTTATTTTGTAAGTATTATAACGGGAAACACAGTTCAGACTGAAAAAATAATAATCAAAAGATAAACACAGTTTATAAATATCATAAAAAAATCGACTGCATTAGCAGTCGATTTTTTTATTTAATATAAATTTTTATAATTCCAGGCGGCAACAAATACGCCCGCTGTTTCCGTTCTCAATCTTTGACGTCCAAGTGAAACCGCTTTTACGTTACTGTCAGATAGAAACTGAATTTCCCTTTCAGAAAAATCTCCTTCAGGACCAATCAAAAAAGTGATCTCTTCCAAAACGGGAATTTGGTTAAGTTCAATCCTTTCAAGATTTTCATGGCAGTGGGCAACAAAAGTATGCTGCGGATCAATGTTTTTTAAAAAATCAGTGAGTTTCACTGCATCATTAATGACAGGGAAATGAAATCTAAGACTTTGCTTGGAGGCGGCAACAGCCTGCTTTCTGATCTTGTCAATATTTATATTTTTACGTTCAGTTTTCTCTGTAATAATAATACTGATCTCTGAAATGCCCATTTCCACAGCTTTTTCCACAAAAAACTCGATCCTGTCGATATTTTTCGTAGGAGCAATAGCAATATGAAGTTGGGGACTAAAATCCGGAGTATTTGTTTTAATTTCAGAAACTTCCAGACCGGCTTTTTTTCCTTCAATAATTAATTTTCCTGAAGCAATATTTCCTTTTCCATCTGTTACGTGAATTTCTTCACCATTTTTCATACGAAGAACTTTCACAATGTGCTGTTGTTCTTCGTCATTAATTATTGCTTTTCCGTTATTAATTTCGCCAAAAAAAAGTTTCATATATTGATATTTAGAATGCGCCTGAATTTTATGTATAAGTGATGATTAAAAGGTAATTTCATTATCGCTTATAAATGCTACACCGGTTTTTATTGTGGTATAAATATCACCTTCACAATCTCTGTATGAACATGCGTAAATTTCTTCAACCCACTTATTATTCATAAAAATTAAATTCAGATATTCGTTTTTTCTTAAATTATTTTTGATGGATAAGTAATCTCCTTCTTTGGGTTCGTAAGTAAAACTAAATACATTTTCTGAATTGATCTTCTCTATGATCTCTTCCTTTATATTTTGAACATATCCAATTTCTGAACTTATCATTAAATAATCTTCGTCTTCAGCTTTTTCTGTCACTTCATTTTTTCCTATAACGGTTTCTAAAACCCAATAATATTTTGAGTTCTTTTTAGAATGCGTTCCAAGTATTTTTTCTTCTAATAGTATTTTCATAAATCATATTTTGCAGTTGCGGAAGTTCTCAGATCCGTAAATTCACCTCTTTCAAACTTCAATTGAGCAACCATGGCAATCATCGCAGCATTATCAGTTGTATATTCAAATTTTGGAATGTAGATATTCCAGCCTAATTTTTCATGATTGTCCCCCATTACTTTTCTCAAAGCAGAATTGGCAGAAACTCCACCGGCGATGGCCACTTCTTTTATGTTCAATTCTTTGGCGGCTTTTTCAAGTTTGTCCATCAGGATTTCAATGATTGTTCTCTGAACCGAAGCACACAGATCATTCAGATTTTCTTTAATAAAATCCGGATTTTTTTTCACCTCTTTCTGAATAAAATAAAGAACCGAAGTTTTGATCCCGCTGAATGAGTAATCATAGCCCTCCATCTTAGGCTTGTTGAAGGTAAAAGCATCAGGGTTTCCTTCTTTTGCCAGTCGGTCTATAATAGGCCCGGCAGGGTAATCAAGGTCAAAAATCTTTCCGATCTTGTCAAAAGCCTCTCCTGCAGCATCATCTATTGTTTTTCCGATAATTTCCATATCAAAATAATCCTTCACCAATACAATCATCGTATGACCCCCGCTTACCGTAAGGCATAGGAAAGGAAATTGAGGCGGCATAGGATTTGCATCTTCAATGAAATGGGCTAAAATGTGCGCCTGGAGATGGTTTACTTCAATTAATGGAACATTTAAGCTCATAGCCAAAGACTTAGCAAATGATGTTCCTACAAGAAGTGATCCTAAAAGTCCGGGACCGCGTGTAAATCCTATAGCTGAAATAGCATTTTGTTGTATATTTGCTTTAGTAAGAGATTTTTCAACAACGGGGATTATATTTTGCTGATGCGCTCGCGATGCCAGTTCCGGGACCACACCTCCATATTCTTTGTGGATGGCCTGATTCGCAGCAATGTTGGACAGAATACAGTTTCCCTTGATGATAGCTGCTGAGGTGTCGTCGCAGGACGATTCAATACCTAAAATTATAGAGTCGCTCATAATAATGGCAAAGTTAGAGAATAATAACGAGAATGAGAATAAAAAATCAGTAGCTGAGAACCTAAGTAATCAGGTACAAAAGACTGTTGAAGATGTAGAAGGGGCTGTAAAGGAGACCGTTAAGGAAGCGTCTGAGCTGGCATCAGATGCTATTCATCATCCTGTAGAGACCGCTGAGGAATTTGGGAAGCAGGCTGTAAAAGATGTTACCAGTTATTCCTGGTGGGCAAAGCTTCTCCTGATCCTTTTCTGGCTGGGAGTTATTCTTGTTGGAGGAATACTCACTGCCATTAATCTTCCGGTAACCAAACGATGGGCAGCCAACCAGGCACTTCAGATCGTAAACAAAGACTTTAAAGCAGGGATGTCTACAGAAAGTGTAGAAGTAGATTACTTTGGAGATGTCACCATAAAAGGATTGAAGATAAAAGACTATAAAGGTCTTGAATTCATCAAAGCAAGAGAATTTCGTGCAAATTCAGATTGGATGTCTCTCGCTTACAATGCCATTTCAGGAAACAGCAATTCGCTAAGTTTTAATTCCCTTACCCTTATTAATGCAGATGTAAAGGTAATTACATACAAAGGAGATAGCATTTCCAATTTTATACGATTTACGCAGCTTTTCGACAGCGGCAAAAAAAGAGATCCGAAAAAACCTCCTTTCCAATTGGATTCCCGTGTACAAATCATTGATTCTAAGGTTTCTATCATCAGTCAAAACTCTCCTGGAGAACCGGGAAAATGGCTTACTGCCACAAAATTTAATTTAAAAGCACCTAATGTCAAGGTTAATGGGGCCAATATTTCGGCACTGATTAATAATATGTCTTTCGTTACCAACAGATGGGGAAAATCTCATTTTGTAGATACTTTTTCTACTGAGCTTTCTTTAACACCTGAATTTCTGTCCCTAAAAGACCTTACCCTGAATACAGATCATTCACTGCTTCAGGGAAATATCAAATTTAATCTTCATGACGGTTCATGGTCAGATTTTGCAGACCGTGTACGCTGGGATATGGAAATCCAACAGGGAAGCCAGCTGAGCGGATATGATATCAGCTACTTTGTGACCAATTGGGATAATTTTAAGCCATTCAACCTTGCCGGAAAAATGACCGGCCCATTGAATAAATTCTATCTTGAAAATTTCCTGATCAGAAATCCTGATGTTAATATTGCAACCAAAACAATGAAGGTCGACAGGCTGCTGAAAGGTAATTTCTCTATTGAAACAAACGATCTTTCTACCGATTTTACATACAAAGACCTCAAAGCGATGATGCCTTCATTTATTTCTAAAAAGATGAAGAATTTTGCAGATGATTTCGGAAAACTGAAATATAACGGAACAGCAAAAGTGAACCCGGAACAAGTATACGTTGCCAGTGGAAACCTGATGACCGGAATAGGGCAGGCGAAGATCACTAAACTTTCGCTTACCGGATACAGCACGGCAATGCCTAAATATTCAGGTTTTCTGGATGTAAAAGATCTTAATACTTCTGTCATTACCAAAAATAAAGCAGTTGGCCTGATCTCCGGTAAATTTGATATTAACGGGCAGAGCTTTGATGTCAATACAATGCGTCTGACCACGAAATCCCAGATTACCAGTATCGAAATTATGGATAAGCAGATCAGTAATCTGTATTTGGACGGACTCTTAGACCATAAAAAATATAACGGACTTATCACGGTTAATGATGAGCAGGCTAAGGCAACGATTAAGGGGCTTATTGATTTCAGTACCTCGAGGGTTGCCATGGATGTAAATGCAGATGTTACCTACCTGAATATGAATTATTTTACCAATAAACCCGGAAACCAGATCGTAAGCGGAAGGGTAGAAGGTAAAATGTCTATGTCTAATATTAACGATTTGACTTTGGACGTGGATGCCAATGATCTTCACTTTGCCACAGCCACACAAAAGTATATTATCCCTACAGCGAAACTTAAGACCTTTATAGAAGCCGGCGGACGTGTCATTGATGTCGATGCACCCGGTGCTGCAAGCGGTAAAATATCAGGAAGATATAACCTTGCCGATCTTGCGGGTATGGTAGAGAACGGAATCGGAAGAATTCTGGTAGGTCCTCCTCCGAGAAAATTATACAGAGGTCAGAATTTTAAAATGAATTTTGATGTTCAGCAGGGCGTTGTGAATTATTTCCTGCCTGATCTGAAACTTCCGCAAGGTGCTGTGATAGAAGGAGAATACAACGGAGACTCAAATGACCTGATCCTGAATCTGGATGCCGCCTCTTTGAAGTATATCATGACGAAGAAAGAAGAAATTTCGGATGCAGATAAAGCTTTGGCCGCTGCCAATCCTGAATATAAGATCAATGACAGAAATAATATTTCCAGAGACAGTGCAATGATCGACAGCGTTATGGTGAGGATCAATACGGCAAACCTTAATGAACAGCTGTATGCAAGAATCAGCAAACTGGTATATAATAAAAATATTATCAAAGATTTTGAACTTAAAGGTAAAAATGAAAACAATACAGCCCTTCATCTGGCCACGACATTCAAGCATGGAAGCCCTGAAGATGAGCTGAATGATAATCTTAAAGCTTATGCCATTAATGTTGACCAGTCTACGAATGCTGCCGGTGACTACGTTTTCAGGTTTGAACCTACAGAAGTTAAATTCAATGAGGTAACCTGGGCAATAGATACAAGCCCCGAACTGGATCATTCCATTACTTACAGAAAAAACACAGGAGATTTCGATATCAGGAACCTGCGTATATATTCAGATAAAAGTGCTCTCTTTATCAAAGAGGCACAGTTCAAATCTGCCAAAGATTTTTATTTAGATGCAGATATTGAAGAATTTGCTGTTGAAAAACTTCTTGAAATGCAGTCCGGAGGAAATCCTATGGGAATAAAAGGACTGGCGAACGGAAGTGTGAAGATCAAGATGGATAAAAGCACTTTGCAGCCAATTGTAGATCTTACTGTAGATAATATCGTTATGAACGGAAACCAGATGGGGAACCTTACTATTTCTGCTACAAACGGTTTTTCTCTGAATGTTTATGATGTAGATGTAAAAGTGACCTCGGCAGGAGTTCTGGGAAATAACAACCTTCATCTGACAGGTACTGTAAATAATAACACTGCTTCTCCTACCATTGACCTGACTGCGGAAATGCGTGATTTTGATCTTGCCTTTACCCAGCAGTTTGTTCAGACTGTTTTCGGAAATATCAGAGGAAAAGCTACAGGTGACCTGAAGATCAACGGAAAATTAAGCGATCTTGATTATAGCGGGGACATTGCTTTAAAAGGTTTCGGGCTAAAGCTCCTGTTTACCGGAGTAGATTATTCATTTGATGATACGGTGATTCCGCTCTCCCGAGGTCTTGCCATTCTTAACAATATTGAAGTTCATGACGGAAGATCCAATTCCAAAGGGACAATTTCCGGTGCGATTCAGTTTGAGACAATTTCGTCAATGGGGGTCAACTTGGTAATGAGGGCTGACAATCTTCTTATGTTGAATACGAGCCAGAAAGATTATGATTTGTTCTGGGGTAGAGTTTACGGTCAGGGAGATCTCTATGTAGACGGGCCTGTTTCCGGATTGAGTATTTCGACTCCCAATATGAAGGCGCTGAACGGAAGTAATTTTACCTTTAATTCCAGCTCCACATCCAATGTTGAAGAATTTAAAATGCTGAGGTTCCTGAAAGAAGGAAAAGACGGGCTTATCACGCTGGAAGAAAAGAAAAAGACGGGAGCTAATATGCGTATCGACTTCAGTCTTGATGTAGATAAGGGAACAACAGTGAATGTTCTTGTGGGTGATGATGTAGGTAATATTACCGTAAAAGGGACTGCCGACAGGCTGAGGTTCCAGATGGGCCGACAGGGTAACATTGCTATGAATGGTACTTATAAGGTAGATAACGGAACATTTGTTTCCAAGGCTATTCTTAATAAAACCTTCCAGATAGAAAAGAACAGCAGCATCAGGTGGGATGGTGACGCAATGAAGCCGGCACTGGATATTACAGCCAATTATGTAAGAATGGTTTCCAATGCTGGAGAATATTTAAGCATGGGGAAACTGCAGCCGATCAGTGTGCTGCTTCAGGCCAATATTACCCAGTCCCTGATCAATCCTAAAATAGATCTGAATGTGACTGCCCTTGATGTGTCAAGCCAGGTAAAAGAGACATTGGCGGCCAAGATGAGCCAGGAAGGTGAAAAAGTACTTCAGTTTGGTTCTGTCCTGCTTCTGAGCACATTTAATGTTTCCAACAGTGGAGGTGTGGACTTTGATGTGGCAGGTGTAGCGGAATCTTCCGGATACAATATGCTGTTGAAACAGTTGGGATCTGTTCTTAATACGATGAGCAACGAATTCCAGATTGATTTGAATTATGTAAAAGGTGACCAGAATTCCAACACTGGTGACCGTGCCAATGCCGGGGTAAGTGTGGCACTTTCCCCAAGGGTAAATATTAAAACCGGGCTGGGAATTCCACTGACAAAAACGGAAGGTACCCAGACCAATTATCTTTCAGGTGAGGGATCTATTGAATATGACATTTCTAAAAAGAATGACGGAAGTCTTGTTTTAAGAGGGTATTCCAAGCCTACCAATATAGGTATGGTAAGTACCAATGGTTCTGCAAATCAGGCCTATGGTGGGGGAGTTGTGTGGAGTAAAAGCTTTAATTCTCTCTTTAAAAAGAGGAAAAAAGATAAAAAACAACCAGAACCTAAAACAGAAATAAAAACAGATTCTACAAAATCGACTAGCAAATAATCGTAATATTTTAATGATTTTTATCATCCGTGTTAATTATTGTTAATATTTGATATAATTTTTTTAGTTAAATTATTTTTTATAAATTTGCAACAAATACATAGATTTTTTAAGAAAATTGTAATTTAACTAATATGAACTATCAACTGGACGAAATAGACAAGAAAATTCTTGATTTCTTAGTCGAAAACACAAGAATGCCTTTTACTGAAATTGCAAAACAGATGGATGTTTCTGCTGGAACAATTCACGTAAGAGTGAAAAAAATGGAGGATGCAGGTATTATTTTGGGATCATCTCTTAATATCGATTATGGCAAGCTGGATTATCACTTTACAGCTTTCATTGGAATCCTTTTGACAAAATCAAACCGCACTCAAGAGGTATTGAAAGAACTTTCAGTACTTCCAAACGTAATCGAAGCGAGCGTTATTTCCGGAAAATATAATATTTTCTGTAAAGTAAGAGCTAAGAATACCGAGGATGCGAAAAGAATTATCTATCAGATAGACGACATTCAAGATGTAATGAGAACCGAAAGTATGATCTCTATGGAAGAGTACTTGAGCGACAAAAACAGATTGATCAACGCTATTTCTATATAATTCAAATTTTAAACGAATATTATATTAAAGAACTTATGAATGTATTCATAAGTTCTTTATTTTTGCAGCTATGGAAGAATACAGTTACTTTGACGAGGATCCAAAGAAAGGATGGGGCTTTATTTTAGCATTTGCAGCATTGATGCTGTTCACTATTATGGGGTTGGGAATTGATATCGATGAATATCTTCAGCATGAATACCTTCAGATCCCGAGATGGTATTTTTTTGCTATTTTCTCTATTGATGCTCTGATGATGCTTGGGCTTATCCTAATGTTCTTCTATAGAAAAATAGGTATCTTTATGTTTCCGGCATTGCTGGTTCTGCATTTCTTTATGCATAATTATTACCTGTCCACATTTTTGTATACGGATGTAACCAATCTTTTTCTTTTTACCGGTTTCGGTATGCTTGCTATTATTCCGAAGTGGAAATTCTTCAGATAGGATCTTTGACTGATGAGGTTTAGGTTTTTGCCTGCTCCTCATAAAAACGTATAGCCTTTTGCTTTAAAGGATTCCTGCTCCATGTTTCCCATTTTCCGGTATAGGGGTCATATCCGCATTTCAGAGGCTTAGAAGTGTCCAATCCTTCGTTATTTGTGTGATTGCGCTCCGTATAGGCTCTGCAGTCCGTACAGACATATCTGAACTCACAATCTTTGCAGATTTCTATTTTGTCTTTGGTGAGATTCCAATATTTTCTGAATCCTGGTTTTATCACTGCATCCTCAAGACTGATATCGTTGATGTTTCCAAAGCTTTCAGCCATTAAAGGACAGTTTTTAATGTTACCATTTATGTCTATTCCTACTTTTTTATGGAGACAGGAATTATGGTTTACCGCTTCTGAAACTTTTGAAATATTAGTGTTGAAATATTTCAGATCTACTTTTCCGCAGGAGGAAATTTTCACTTCTTCTTCAGCAAAGTATAAGGTAAATCTGAATTCATCTCTTGTTCTGAAAGGTTTTTTTCTGCAACCGTAAAAAACAATATTATATATTCTCTCCGTATTCTTATGAAGGGTATTTATAAAGAGTTTATTTACAACCTCATGGA
Organism: Chryseobacterium sp. UF-81; assembly: GCF_058245105.1. Taxonomy (NCBI): domain Bacteria; kingdom Pseudomonadati; phylum Bacteroidota; class Flavobacteriia; order Flavobacteriales; family Weeksellaceae; genus Chryseobacterium; species Chryseobacterium sp. UF-81. Next base: position 47,519 of record NZ_JBSIBX010000007.1, read on the forward strand.
ATGGAGAAAAGATTTCTATACCACATAAAACGGAATTGGAAAAGATCTGATCAATCTCTATAAAGTCCTCGGCTGTGAATTTTTTCTTGCTGTAAATGATCAGATGCTTTATCCTAAGATGTTCTACTGATTGTTTTATTTTTTTCAGAATAGAAATTTCTGAAAGCTCAACAAAAATTTCTGAAAGAATACTGGGCTCATCATATTCATAGGAGAGAGTCTGGAAATTTTGGTCCCAATGATCCTCTGTAATAAACCCATATTCATTTTGCAGCAAAATATCTAAATATTCTTTGACCATAAATTTAGATTCTTCGTCGTAACCATCGATGACATTTTCTATACAATGGGTTTTGAGTTCCTCCATGATATCGTATAATTCCAAAGGATAGAGTTCCGATACATTCCTTTGAAGATCTGATATTAAAACTCTGCCTGCTCCTTTTGTAACTAATATATTTGAAAACAAATTAAAATATCTCATAATAATCGGGTCAATGGTTTTACAGGCTTCTCCCTTACATAAAAATTGCTTTGGTATTTTTCACTTTTCAGAATGTATATAATTTTTTTATTGTTCTTTTTGCCTGTGTGTTCACAATATTCCATCTGTTTAAATGATAAAGGCAGCTTATGCTTTTCTCCAAAATTTTCTTTCATAAATAATCAGCAATTTTTTTAAATAGGGGATAATTACAGTGATAGGCTACATTAGCAAACTGTCCCACAGGATTTACCTCCAGGAAGTAATAGAGATTTCCGCTTTTAATAAAATCCAAAGAGCCACAATTAAGATCCAGCATCTGCATCAGCTTTTGAATCTTGTCTTCTATTTCCTTTGGAAGAGTATATCTGATATTTCTATTCGGTTTTTCATTATTATATTTTCTGAAATCTGTTTTCGTCTGATCATCATTCTGAGAAAAAATAGCCATTGAATAGCATTCACCGTTTAAATAAAAAGTTCTGATCTCAAAATCTTTTTCTATTTTTTCCTGAAAAAAAGAAATAAAGAATGACTCTTTCTCTTTTTTATCAATGATACTCGTATATAGCATTCCATCTTTGTTTTCTGAAATATTATCCAGAGAAGCATTTCCGGTAATTGCTTTTGTGATCGTTTTTCCGGGAATTACTTCATCGGTATTTTCAGCCAGAAAATACTCAGGAACATTCAGTCCTATATTCTGTGCATACTCTAATACCAGGAGTTTATTGACGTGACTGTTACTTTGCTTGTTGATATGCTTTTTGGATTCTAAAGTCTTGAGTATATAATCTTCCAGCCAGTGCTGGGTTTCATTCATATAGATATTAATAGAATTGTTGCTGTATTGATAGCGTTTGAAGAAAATTCCTCCTCTCCTGTACCACACGCTTTGTATATCATCAAGAAAGAAGCTGTTTTTCTGGCTTTGCAGAAAGAACCGCTTTTTATCAACTTTAATGTCAAAAAACTCATCATCATTCACAAGAATAAAGTCTTTCTTAAGGGCTGCCAGCCAACGTATAACTTCTATCGTTGTTCTGTCGTTATTATCAGAAAATATCAGTATCATTTGGTTTTCAGGCTATCAGAAAAGTCTTTTGCTAATTTGTTTCGGTATTTCAAGCTTGGCAGTCCTATACTTTTCCGGTTTCGGTTTACTTTAGCTGAATCGGTTATATTCTGTGTCCACTGATAAACACCATAGGTATAAGGCGCTTTATGATGCAGGTTATTTCGGTCCACCATAGCAGCGTAATCTCGTGGGGGACACTCGCCGGACTTTACATATTCCAGGATTTTTGCTTTGAAGTACGGATGGTATTCATCATAATCTGCCATGTGAAGAATTATTACATCCATAGGTATGAAAGTATCCTTATAGTATAAACCAATTTTTTGTTTGGAAGGAAAACCATGGTTCTTAAAAGTCCATTTCAACAGTTCAGCATTTTTCAGGTCATTTTCAACACGGTCAGAATTATTAAGACGTTCTCCATATTTATCACGAGCAATTGCAACAACAAAAGAATCAATCAGTATCTTGTTATGCTTACTTTCCCAGAGTGCAACTTTCTGTTCCATGCTCAGGCTGTCAATTCCGTATTTTTTATAAAGGTTTATGAATTTCGGATCTTCCTTTTTATATCTCCAGTAAGGGGCAATTAAAGGAATCAGGCGATAAAGGCTTTTTTGACCTCCGAAATTTTTGCCATACTTATCTGAAACCCTGATGTAGGTTTCATATTCCTCTATACGCTCCTGATTGAGGGGGCGGTATTTCCTGAACAATTTTTTGTATTTTTTTATCGCTTTTTCAGGCTGTTTGGCCATTCTGTACATGCTGTCGATCTCGTTTACTTTGTTGTAGTAAGTGATATAATCCCTGCTTTTACAGCAGTAAAAGAAAAAACAGATAATTATAGAAGTTAGACTCAGGTATCTGATATGTTGATTTTGTTTCATATATAGGATTTCCTTTCACAATAAATTAAAACTGCTTGAATGGATAACAAACAGGACTATAACAGTCCTGTTTGTTCTAAACCTAATTAATAAGCTGTAGTAGGATTGGCTCCCTCAATGGTTAAAGTCATCGTCTTAGTACCATCTTTGTAGTATGCTGTATCAGAGCAATTAGGGCCGCATAATGTTGGCTCTGAAGTTCTTGATGTATCATCTCCTCCAGTGATTGACTGTAAATTTTTCAGTTTTTTGTTTTCTAATGAAGAAAAGTCATTCTTCATTCCTTGAAGCTTTTTCATAATTGAATAATTTTTTTGTTAAAATCTGTGTTGTCATATAAGCCCTGACATGGGTTTTGACATTCTCTTGTTCCATCCCATACTGTACACTTACAGGCGAAATATCGAATTTCAATCAACGTTGATTATTTCAAAACTATAAATAATTATATCCCTTCGATGTGAGTAGTATGTATTTTTTTTGTGAGTTTTATAAATGTATTGTACAGATTAAAATAAATCTTAAAAATACCCGGGTTATGAAATTTTATCCATTACGGCATGTGGAATGTGAGATTTGATATTATAAATTGAATTATTAAAATAAATACTCTGATAGCGGTTTTGTACATACAGGTGATGTATTGTACATACAAAAAAATGATGTATAAAATACATTAAATCATGACTGGAAGATTTATTTTTTTCATCTATTTTTGCATCTTAACAGCATCATCAAAACTTAAATGACAAAATCAATGTATGAAAAGCCTCAAACAACTCAATATTGAGTTAAAAAATCATCTTGAGGAAATTAAAGGTGAATTCATTGAAAATCTTGTACAAATGCTCAAAGGAGAAAATGCAGATTATCTCAGTGGAAAGACTAAAACTGATATTAAAGCCCTATATTTTGAATATGAATACGATTATCTGGATATCGTAGCTTGGGCTGCAGATAAAAATGGAGAGATCATCACTGGTGCTGTGAAATTACCCGGTCAAAGGAAAGAACAGATTGGTGAAAGTAAAGAATGGACCTATTTTCTGCCTGAAAAGATATGGAACTCAGCTTCGGAATTTCACGAGCAATATGAAGAAGAAGATGATTTCGATGATTTTTGGGATGAATATAATGATGAAAAATACACATTGTTTGAAAGCTGGTTCTCCGACTGCTGGAAAAAAGCTGCAGAGAAGGCCCAGGTGACATTAGATGCCTATTTTTCAGTTCATGACACTTACTTTAAAACAGATCTGAATACTTTTACAACCATCAGTGACGATGAGATTGCAAAACGCTATACATCCGGATAAAATAATTAAACATTAAAATATATCACAATTTATTATGAACACTTATCAATTTTACAAAAAAGAAGGAGCTCTTTTTATTTTCAAAAACCAGCCTATATTTAGTTCGGTATTGGCTATTCTTATATTTATTGCTGCAGGGCTTGCTTATAAGTATAATTTCCCTTTGTTGGGCCTATTCTTAATTGTGGTTGTAGGACTTATCATTGCTAATTTTTTTGCAAAAAAGTTTGTGATTGATCCTCAGCAACAGACCATTACCTGTAAACCCAGCGTTTTTGTTTCTGCAAAGACCTATGCTTTCCAGGATTTTACAAATTTTGAAGTTTTGACGACGAAATATCTGGGGTTCATTCCTATGAATGTATTTCTAAATATTCATTTTGAGGTTAATGGAAAAGAACATAAATTTATGATAGGACAGGCCCTTACCCACAAAAGCATACAGAAAATGGTAAATGAAACCGAAGATATTATGGGTTTAAATGAAAACTTACGATGAATACTAAAGACCGATATAAATTTGATGATAACGGCAGTGAAATAAGTTTTATGCCTGATTACAGCTCCCTGAGTACTTTAAGATGGTGGTTAGGCGTTGGAATTCTTGCAGTTCCGGTGATGTATTATCTCAGAAATATACTATCTGAAAATACCTTTACCATTGCCTCCGTTATATGGGGAGTTTATATGGTTTATTTTCTATGGGATCTTTTTTTTAGAGTTCCTGTAAAATATATTTTCGATAAGAGGGAAAAGAATATCTACAGAAGACTATTTCTTACTAAAAAAATTATGAGCTTTGATGAGATGACCTACTTCATTAATGATGAAAGCGGTGCCTACTATTATGTTATCGGAAAAAAAAGAAACCAGTTTGTCAAAAACTACAGGATCAGCAATTATTTTTCAGGTTCTAAAGCATCCCGGTTAAAAGAAGAGGAATTTCTGGAAAATATATTATATCCTGTGCTTGATGTGCTCGATATTCCCATCAACAGACCTCAGTAAAGGGTTTAATTGCCGGGATGCAAGAATTCCTATTTACTTCACAATAGGTACTGCGACCATTCCCCTCCTCCGGAGGGGTGGCAGATCGAAGATCTGACGGGGTGGTCAAAAAAAGCTCGGCTGTTTCGAAGAAACAGCCGAGCTTATATGATATAGCTTATCTTAGTTTGCTAAAATTCTCTTTACAGCCTCTTTCACAGCAGTTGCATCGATCTTATATTTCTTCATCAATTCTGCAGGAGTAGCAGATTCTCCGAAAGTATCGTTTACTGCAACAAATTCCTGTCTTGTAGGTCTTTTTCTGGCCAGCATTCCTGCAACAGATTCCCCTAAACCGCCAAGATAGTTGTGCTCTTCAGCTGTAACGATCTTACCTGTTTTTTCAACAGATTTGATGATGATCTCCTCATCCAGAGGTTTAATGGTGTGGATGTTGATCACCTCACAAGAAATACCTTCTTTTTCAAGCTCATCTGCTGCTACAAGAGATTCCCAAACAAGATGTCCGGTTGCAACAATCGTTACATCAGTACCCTCCTGAAGAAGAATTCCTTTTCCAATTTCGAAAGGCATATCTTCAGGAATAAATACAGGAACGGTAGGTCTTCCGAATCTTAAATACACAGGACCATCATGCTCAGCGATAGCGATAGTAGCCGCCTTAGTCTGATTATAATCACAAGGGTTGATTACCGTCATGCCCGGAAGCATTTTCATCATACCGATATCTTCCAAAACCTGGTGCGTAGCACCGTCTTCCCCTAAAGTAAGGCCGGCGTGAGAGGCACAGATCTTTACATTTTTTCCTGAATAAGCAATAGACTGACGGATCTGGTCATACACTCTTGAAGTAGAGAAGTTCGCGAAAGTTCCTGTAAAAGGAATTTTTCCTGTAATGCTTAAACCTGCAGCAATTCCCATCATGTTAGCCTCTGCAATACCTATCTGAAAGAATCTTTCCGGTGCTTTTTCAATGAACTTTTCCATTTTCAAAGAACCGATAAGGTCTGCACAAAGTGCCACTACATTAGGGTTTTTGTCGGCAAGTTCTGCTAATCCGGCTCCGAATCCTGAACGCGTATCCTTTTTTTCTGTATATGTATATTTCATTTTTACTAAAGTTTTTGATAGTGATCAATGATATTTTTCCTTAAGATTTAAACCATCATCATTGATCATTTATTATTAATAATCGGCAGGAGCCTCCAGATATAATTGTTTGAATGCGGTGTCAAGCTGCTCATCATTCGGAGCTTTTCCATGCCATGCATGACTGCCCATCATATAATCTACACCAGCACCCATTTCTGTATGAAGAATGATTACTACAGGTTTTCCTTTTCCTGTTTCAGTTTTTGCTTTCTCAAGGATCGCAATCACAGCTTCAAGATCATTACCGTTTTTCTCTTCCAAAACAGTCCATCCAAATGCCTCAAGTTTAGCATGCAGGTTTCCTAAGCTTAATACATCATCCGTATCACCATCAATCTGGCGTCCGTTGTAGTCAATAGTTGAGATGATGTTGTCCACTTTCTTGGCAGCAGCATACATCAATGCTTCCCAAACCTGACCTTCCTGAAGCTCACCGTCTCCGTGAAGTGTATAGACTAGAGACTTATCTCCGTCCAGTTTTTTGCCTTGGGCTACACCAAGTGCTACAGAAAGACCCTGACCAAGAGATCCGGAAGCAATTCTGATCCCCGGAAGACCTTCATGGGTAGTAGGGTGTCCCTGAAGTCTTGAATCCAGTTTTCTGAAAGTTCTCAACTCATCTACCGGAAAGAAATTAAATCTTGCTAAAGTAGAATAGTAAACCGGCGAAATATGCCCGTTTGAAAGATAAAAATGATCCTCATTTTTCCCCTCCATGGTGAAAGGAAGATTATAGTTCATTACATTCCCAAAAAGCGCTGTAAAGTATTCCGTACAACCCAAGCTTCCACCCGGATGTCCTGAATTTACAGCGTGAACCATTCTTAAAATGTCTCTTCTGATCTGCGTAGTAAGAGATTTTAACTCTTCGATACTTTTACTCATTATATCTGATTTATTTGCACGCGAATTTACAATTTTTTAACGGCTTACGGAAATGCAAAAATCCGGATTGATGATCCGGATTTAGAATTATTTCTGTGAAATACTGATTTTAACAGCCTTCATTCAGGTATACTGAAATTTCTGTAATAATATTGTTGACAAATTTAAAAGAAAGCTGTGTTCCGGCATCAAGATCTTCCAAAGTGAAGTATCCCGCATCTTGAAGTCGTTTTTCACTCTTGTCGTCCCAGGCAGGATGTACTGTAAAGCTGGGGTAATTTCGATAAGCATTAATGAGATCATCTTTTGTATTTCCGATCCCGATTCCGCTTTTTGTTTTGAACTTTTTACTGGTGGTTGTGATTCCCATAATGCTTGCTACATTTGGTTGGGCTTCACTGATATAATTTTCATAAAGATCAAGTATAATCAGTTCTCCACTATATTTTACAGTATTTTTGATCTGTCCGTCCGTTATTTTCAATTTTGTTCCTGCAATTTTTTCAGCTTCAGTTTTTTCCATAAAAACTTTGTAGGGCCCGATTCTTAAGGTAGAAACCTCAAAATCCTGTGCACATGTAAATCCGAATGTTAGTAAGAATCCGAAAAGTAAAATAATTTTTTTCATGGCTGTTATTTAGTTTTTGTTTTTAGAATGTATGGTGCTTATTTTTTTCCTAGTGCTTTATCAATAATCTTTTTAATAACCGATTCCATGATGGTATAACCAGCAGGATTGGGATGGATGCCGTCCTTTGAAAGACCTTCACGCATACCGCCTTTTTCATCGCGCATTGCTGTATTATAATCGATAAAAGTGAGCTTATTGCTGAGCGAATACTGTTTTAACCTGCTGTTCAAAGCATCTACTTTCTGAGGCACATCCGTTATTTCTTTACGCCAGGGAAATGCAGCTGCAGGAAGTACAGAGGCAATAATTACTTTAATTCCGTTGCTTCGGGCAATATCAGCCATCGTTTTAATATTGTTAAAGGTAAAGTCCTGGTCATAAGTACCTGCGTTTTGAGCAATATCATTAGTGCCGGCATTAATGATCACCAGCTTAGGCTTTAGAGCAACAACATCATTTTGAAACCGCAGCAGCATTTGTGAAGAGGTTTGCCCGCTGATTCCCCTGCCTGTATAATTATTCTCAGAAAAAAACTCCGGGTGGTTTTTTACCCAGCCTTCCGTAATGGAATTGCCCATAAATACCACATCCACTTTTTTCTTTGCATTTAAAATTGCTGTATTGTCATCTTTGTACCTGGAAAGATTGGCAAAGTCAACAGCATTTTGTGCGTTTATAAGTTCGCTTAAAAGCAAGGCAATAGCCAGGAATATTGATGATTTCATGATATATTATTTTAAGTTTACCAGATGCCACAACAGAAAACCATTGAGATGTGATTAAGGATTTAAAACTATTTTCCTGATTATACTACTTTTAAATATTGTTTGTTCTTCACCAGCCATAAACCAATAAACGTAAGCAGTCCGTTAAGAACAATAAGTTCTACACCAATTCTGTAATCAGTATAAGTGGTAACGGATAAATTGATTAAATAAGTGATGACAGGTGCTAAAATCGTAACAGCAAGGATGGCATATTTTCTTGAAATCTGAAATTTGGTAAAAATTCCGAAGGCAAAAAGCCCCAAAAGTGGTCCGTAAGTATAGCCGGCAATTTCCATGATCAGATAAACGATCGATTTATCATTCATGGCTTTAAAAACCATGATCAGAATGAAAAAAACGACGGTGAACGTCAGGTGAACTTTCATACGAAGGTGTTTCTTTTCCTTTTCGGTTTTGGTTTTATCTTCATTAAGGCTTAATAGATCTACACAGTATGAGCTGGTTACTGCCGTTAGGGCACCATCAGCCGAAGGAAATAATGCAGAAATAAGTCCGATAATAAAAATAACGGAGATCAGCATTGGGAAATGTCCCTGAAGTGATAAAGCAGGGAAGAGGTCGTCTCCCATAATATTTTTTATATTTCCTGCGGCATCCTTGAAGCCGAAAATATTGGTAACGGTTTCAGATTTTGCCAATCCATATTCTGCACCGTTCTGTAAAGCAAAAAGATAAAGCAAACCTCCTAAAAATAGGAATGCCAAATTGACAAAAAGTAAGGTTCCTGCGAAGGTCAGCATGTTTTTCTTTGAATTCTGAAGATTGTCCACGGAAATGTTTTTCTGCATCATTTCCTGATCCAGACCCGTCATAGCGATTGTGATAAAAATTCCTCCTAAAATGGTTTTGAGGAAAAACGTTTTGGAATTAGGATCAAAATTGATGAAATGAGTATAGTTTTTCTGTTCCAAAATGGTATATGCTTCACCAAAAGATAAATTCAGATTGGATAGAATATAAACGATACAGGCAATTAAGCTGATAATCATAAAGGAGGTCTGCAGTGTATCTGTAATCACAATGGTTTTTACACCTCCTTCAAAAGTATATAAAAGAACCATCAGTAACAGTACAAGTGCGGTAACCCAAAACGGAACTCCGAGGCCTTCCAGTAAAAATATCTGTAAAACATTAACCACCAGATACAACCTGGCAGTAGCGCCAATAGCCCTGGAAATGATAAAAAATATAGAACCTATTTTATGGGCTTCTACATTAAACCTTTTCCCCAGATAGGTGTAAATAGAAGTCAGATTCATCTTGTAATATAGCGGAAGCAATATGGCGGCAACTATAAAATATCCGATAAAAAAGCCAATAACCATCATATAATACTCAAAGCCTCCGAAAATATATTCAGTGCCTGTCATTTTTCCGACCGTTCCCGGAACTGAAATAAAGGTAACCCCGCTTAAGCTGGTTCCTATCATTCCAAAAGCAACGAGCCACCATTTACTTTTCTTATTACCGATAAAAAATGACTGGTTATCAGAATTCCGGCTTGTGAAATAGGAAATCACCAAAAGGCCAACGAAATAGATAAAGACAAATAGCAAAAGGATAGTTCCTGAATTCATGCTGAAATTTTAAATTTTAGCAAATATAGTTTTTTTCTGTTCTGGTCAAAAAGAAAAAACCTTCCAGAGTAAAACATCTGAAAGGTCTGTATCTGAAGGACAGAAATAGTCTTAATTAACTAGAACATCCTGTAATTCTTCACTTTTCTGAAAACTAGCTTTGGCAAACGGGCAAAGCGGAATGATCTTTTTGTTATTTTTTCTGGCAAAATCTACTGCTGCCAGGAGCATGTCTTTTCCTACACCTTTTCCGTTGTAGTCTTCTTCCACCTCCGTGTGGTCAATGATAAATCTTTCTTCTCCGGCCCAGGTATAAGTCATTAATCCTGCGCGTTTTCCATCTATGAAAGCCTCAAAACTTCCGTGTTTTTCGTCGTTGTTTTGTTTTACTTCGGTCATATTATGAGAATTTGGTTAGTATTTCTATATCGTTGGTTAATATTTTGTGTACGGGACAGGCATCGGCAATGGTATGCAGTCTTTTCAGCTGTTCATCATCCAGAATGCCTTCAAAACTGATGTCTCTTTTGAATACAGCTCTTTTCGTTAGAGGGAAATTTTCGAGTTCTACTTCTACGTTGATGTTTTCCACGTCCCATTCCTTTCTTTCGATGTACATTCTTAAAGTGGCAGCAGTACAGCTTGCCAGGGATGTGGCTAAGATTTCCATTGGGTTGAAACCTTTATTCTGGCCGCCTTTATCTATAGGTTCATCAGTAATGATCTGGTTCTCACCGGCCGTTACCTCAGTATAATATTTTGTTTTTCCTAAACTCGCTTTTACCGTTACAGCCATTATTGTTTTGTATTGAATTTATAACTTAATGCTCCTGAAGGGCATTGATCTATCTGGTTTTTGAGTTCTTCAGGACTTGCGTTTTCGGCTTTTATCCAGGGTCTGTCTTTAGGATTGTAGACTTTGGGAAGCATTTTTACGCAGACAGCCGAGTGGATGCACTTCTGGGGCTGCCAGATGACCGTAATGTTGCCGTTGGGATATTCGTGTGTTTCCATATTAATTTTCTTTTAGGGATTTTTCGATTCTTCGGTCCGGAATCAGCCATATGAGAGCCACGAGATAATAAAAACCTATGGCAATATAAGGATAAAAAAATGAAACAGCGATTCCGAGAACATAAAAAATAATCGAGATATATTCTTTAAACTTTGAGTGTATAGCTTCTTTAAGCTTGGAGTCTTCACCTTCGTGACGAACAATCTGGTTCTCTAAAATCGTATAGGCTACTGCAGACATAATGACACAGATTCCATAGGCTGCCACCGGATTACTTGCAAAATGGGTTGTCCCGATCCATTCTGTAGCGATAGGCATCAGCGAAAGCCAGAACAGCAGGTGGAGATTGGCCCATAGAATACTTCCGTTCACTTTTTTTACTGCCTGAAAAAGGTGATGGTGATTGTTCCAGTAGATTCCTACATAAATAAAACTAAAAATATAAGCAAGAAACCTGGGCAGAAGAGGCTTGAGGCTGCCCCAGCTGCTGCCTTCCGGAACCTTCAGCTCAAGGACCATAATGGTAATGATGATCGCTAAAACACCATCACTGAAAGCTTCAAGTCTTCCCTTAGTCATTGGTTTTAACCGTGTTTTTAAAGTTCTCTATCTTGTCTTTAAGTTCCTGAAGCATATCAGGATTGATAACGCCGCTTTCAAGGTCAAAATTTTCATAAAACTTTGGAAGCGAGAAGGTATCTTTGATATCTGCAGCAAACTGTGGGAAAAAGGTCTTTGCCGTATTCATCACATTGCCGCCTCCATAACCTCCCGGAGAAGTGCTCATCAGAAGCATCGGTTTGTTCTGAAATACTTTGACATTGATCCTTGAAGACCAGTCGAAGACATTTTTAAAAGCCGCACTGTAAGACCTGTTATGCTCTGCAAGCGAACAGATGATCACGTCACATTCTTCTATTACTTTTAAAAAGTTGTGAGCTTCATCCGGAAATCCCTTCTTTTCAAGATCTACAGAGAAAACCGGCATAGTAAAATCATTGAGGTCTATCAGGTTAATCTCTTCATCCTGGAAATCTTTCAGAACAAATTTTACCAGTTCCCTGTTGATTGAAGTGGAAGATGTACTTCCTGCAAATGCTAATATTTTCATGGTTTACTAATCTGTAATAACCGTTATTTTCTGTTTAAAATAGCTTTAGGAAGCGGAACGTATTCTTTTTCGTCACCGGGAACGAGGGGAAACGCATCGTGGTTCTGATCATTCCAGTTGATTTTAGCCTGGTCAATCATTGCCTTATCCGAGTTCACAAAATTCCAGAATATAAAACGTTCCTCATCAAAAGGCTCGCCCCCAAAAAGATAGACCGTACCGTTTTCACTCATTTCAAATTCACAAAGTTTGGTGTCTTTGGCGATCATCAGCTGTTTCGAGCCGTAAGAATTTCCTTCTGTGGAAACCGTTCCGTCCAGTACATACATCGCTGCTTCACCGTAAAGATCTTTACCTATGCTTATTTTCTTTGCCTCTTTGGTTTTGATCTCGATAAAAAACAGTTTACTGTGAACAGGAACTGCAGATGTTCTTCCGAACGCCTCACCGGCAATTAGTTTATACTGAATTCCGTCTTCTTCCCATACCGGGATTTCATCTGCTTCAATATGATGGAAAGTAGGTTCTGTCTGCTCAAGGTGTTTCGGAAGACCCACCCAGATCTGGAATCCGTGAAGCCTTTTATCACTGTGTCTAAGGTATTCAGGAGTTCTCTCCGAATGTACCACGCCTTTTCCGGCGGTCATCCAGTTCACAGCTCCCGGTTTTATTTCAACGGCACTTCCAATGCTGTCCCTGTGAAAAATAGATCCTTCCAAAAGATAGGTTAAAGTAGACAAACCGATATGCGGATGCGGAGGAACATCAAGATTCTGATAGTCCTTCAGCTCAGAAGGTCCCATATGATCGATGAAAACGAAAGGTCCTACCGCTCTTTTTTCACGGAAGGGAAGAAGTCTTCCCACCAGGAAATTCCCTATATCTGCAGCCTTTTCTTCTATAATAAGTCCAATATTTGACATAATAAAGTAATGTTTTTTAAATTCTGTTTAGTGAATGATAGATCTGGAAATGTATACTTAAAGTTTGTCGTATCCTTCAAATCTCTCATCAACAATGCGTTTCCACTCAGGATGTTTCTTAATATAGGCAAAAACATACGGACAGAACGGAAGAAGTTTTTTTCCATTTTCTTCAATGTAAGCTAATGTTTTCTCTACAACGGCAGTGGCTGCTCCGGTTCCGGCAAGTTCAGGATCCGTTTCCGTGTGTACCAAGGCAATCTGGTGGCCCATTTCACGGTAATCGATAAATGCGAAGTGCCCGTCGATTTCTATTTCGAATCTTTTGCCTGCTTTTACAAGGGGTATATTTTCAAATTCTGGTTTCATAATTTTTGTAGTAAGTCGGTTGGCGGAATTGTAAAGACACAAAATGGTTTGAGCTGTGCGTCTTTACATTTTACCAAACACAAGTATATAAAGTTAATAAAAAAGGAATAATCTAAGATTAAGATAAATTTAATTCTCTAGTCTTCCAGAAAGCCGAACTTTCCGGTGTTGAAATCTTCGAAAGCCTGCATGATTTCTTCCCGCGAATTCATCACAAAAGGTCCATGAGGATAGATAGGTTCATTAATAGGTTCTCCGCTGATGATGAGTACTACTGTATCTTCCTGAGCTTCAATACTGAACATTTCACCTTCGTTTTTAAATAAAACAAGATGGTCAGCTGCTGCTTTTTCTTCTCCGTTTATCGTAATGCTTCCTTCAATGACCAATGCTGCTGTATTAAAATGAGCAGGGAAACTAAATTCAGCTTTTCCGCCGGCTTTTAATTTGGCATTCATCATATTCAATGGGGTAAAAGTATCAGCCGGACCTTTGTGTCCGTTGTATTCTCCCGCAATGAGTTCTACAAAGCTATTTTCACCCAGATCAACGCGTTCCATCGCTGAATTTTCTATAGCCTGGTATTTTGGGCTGCTCATTTTATCTTTAGCCGGAAGATTGACCCATAGCTGGACCATCTGAAAAATACCGCCTTTTTTGGACCATTCGGTTTCGTGATATTCTTTGTGAAGAACGCCTTTTGCTGCAGTCATCCACTGTACATCGCCTTCGCCTATGATTCCGCCGCCACCGGCACTGTCATGATGTTCTACCTTACCCTGATAGGCTATAGTGACGGTTTCAAAACCTCTGTGAGGATGAACGCCTACACCTCTGGGTCTTTCAGAACCGTTGAAATGAAATTTCGAATTGTAATCAAGCATAATGAATGGGTCCATTCTTTTCATGTCCAGTCCCTGTACCCCCGGTATAAAATTATGAACCCTAAAACCATCGCCTACAAAATGTGCAGGTTTTGGGGATACTACGATTTCTACTTTTTTCGTTGTCATAATATTTTGAATTTTATATAACAAAAGTACGGTAGCGGAGATTCAGCTGCATTGATCTGTGTTAAGTTCGTAAAAAGGCAAAGGTGAGAGAACTTATTAATCTTCCTTAGATTTCATATTCTTTCCATCTGAAATATGGAGCCTTCTGAAAACAAAGCCTGATATGATGGTCAGTATACCTATGGTAAGGAAGGTGTAGCGGAAAGCATTGTGCATTTCGCCATCAATAAGGTCAGAATTCTCAAACAATTTTAAAACAATCAATCCGAAAGCGATCCCGAAGCCGATAGCCAGCTGCTGATTGACTGATATCAATGAATTGCCGCTGCTGGTCTGGAAATTTCTGAGATCTGCAATAGAAATGGTATTCATGGAAGTGAACTGAATGGAGTTGAAAAATCCTAATATGGCAATAATCGGGACAAACCAGTACAAAGAAGTATGGATATTGGGAATGGCAAGAAGGCAGATCAGCGTTCCGATGATGAATGTATTCACCATTAAGGTCTGCCGGTAGCCGTATTTATCTAAAATTTTAATAACTGATGATTTCCCGAATATAGCGGTAAGCGCCATCGGAGCAATGATCCACCCCGAAGTTACTGCCGACTGTTTGTAGGCGATCTGTATCATCAGCGGAAGCAGAAGTGGAACGGAGCTGATCCCTAAACGGGTAGCCATGTTTCCGACAATTCCTACCCTGAATGTTCTTACCTGAAACAGATCCAGTGGAAAAATAGGATTACCGCCTCTTCTGGCATGTCTGTAATAATAGTACAGGAATAAAAAGCCCAGAATAAAGACAAAAAGTACCGGACTGATATTCTGCATATCTCCGAATAATTCCAGTGAAATGGATAACAATAATGATGCAGCAGCAAAAATTAAAAATCCTTTTAAGTCAAAGTCAACATCCGTGGATTTGTAATTCGGCATATATTTTAAGCCTAAAATAATCCCCAATAGCCCAATCGGAATATTGATCAGGAAGATCCAGTGCCATGAAAGATAATCTACCATATACCCTCCGACCAGTGGGCCGAGTACAGGGCCTATCAGTGCAGGGATGATGGCGAAGTTCATGGCTTTAAGCAATTCGTTTTTATCGAAAGTTTTGATCAGCGCCAGCTTTCCTACCGGTGTCATCAGGCTGCCTCCGACTCCCTGGATTACTCTTGAAATAACCAGGTGGGTGAGATTTTGTGACATGGAACAGAACAGGGAGCCTAAGCTGAAAAGGATCAGAGAAAAAATGAATACTTTTTTGGTTCCGAACCTGTCTGCCAGGAACCCGCTTGCAGGCATGAAAACGGCCAGGGTCAGAACGTAGCTGATGATGGCATTCTGCATATTAAGCGGTGATTCATTGAGGTCTTTGGCTATGGAGGGCAGGGAAGTGTTCAGGATCGTGGAATCCAGCATCTGCATAAAGATAGCGGTGGCCAGGATAAGCGGAAGTATTTTTTTTACAGAGATCTGTTGCGGACTTGTTTCTGTCATTTGATGTAGACTGGAAATCTGATGAGTTCCAGATTTTTTTTATTGAATCGGTTTTCTGTTTTTTAAGCAGCTTGATCTTTAGATTAAGAATTTCTTATAAAATTAAAAAAGTCCTGTGAATTTTCACAGGACTTTTCAATTTATTTTCTAGGTTTTTCTACTCCTTTCCATTCATCACCGGCTTTTCTGTACTGGCTTAGGATGTAAGTTTTGAAATCTTTTGTTTTATATTCAATATTATCGGTGTTCTGTTCAAACGGCATAATGTAGTAGTAATCAACATCTGTTTTGTCTGTCTTGTTTCCTTTCTTTACGGATGGAACGTATTTGGAAAATTTATAGCTCGGAAGATATTGTTTTAATCTTGCATAGAAAGCTTTGTTTTCTTTTTCTTCAGGAATGATATCTACAATATTGAAATCATCTTTTTTCTTGTCAATCCACAGGTAATATGTTTTTTCTTCGCCTAAGTTTCTGTTTAAAGAGTTGAAAGCAAATAATTCTTTTGGAACCAACTCCTTAATCTTTTCAGGGTCTACTTTGGTATAGAATTGTCCTTTAGACGGGTCAACATAAGTTTCAAGGTTATACATCAAAACGGAGTTGTTTTCGAATTTTTTGTTCTTAAAATATTGGTTTAAAGATAATTCTGCAGTGGCTCTGAGCTCTTTTCCTCTGTCATCCAGTTTTTTGGTAGGATTCTGAGGATTTACTTTTTTTACGAACTCATATAAAACGGCAGGTTTTACATCTTTAAGGTGAGGATACGTTTTAAGCTGTTCTGCCTTTACCAGCCAGTAAAACTGCTGATAATAGTCATCCTTATCTACATCTTTCACGCTTTTATAAGACAAAGCAAGCTTCTTTGAATTTAAGTATTTGCCATATTTTCCCTGTCCAAAAGCAAAACTGATGGATAGTAAGGCAAATAAAACAGTAAGATTTCTTCTCATTTTTTTATAATTGATATTTTCGTTCTCCAAATATAATTATTTCTTAGATATTATTTTTGATTGTCAGTTAAATTTATATTGATATTATTAAGGTTATTCAAAAGAAAATCCTGTATTTCTACAGGATTGATAAAATTTTGAAATTAGAAGTTAGATATTAGGGATTTAGACGTTAGACAAAAGGCTGTAGATTTTAGGAATAATTGTTGAATCAAGAGCCAACACTAAAACCTCTCAGGCTCTCAAATCCGGATCACGCATCCCGAACTCATTACTCATAACTTGTCTCATGCACTTTCACTGCTCTTCCGCTTGGATCGTTCATTTTTTTGAAAGCTTCATCCCATTCTAAAGCGATAGGAGTGGAGCAGGCCACCGAAGGAACTGAAGGAACCGTTGCTGCTGCCGTTTCACTTGGGAAATGTTCTTCAAAGATAGTTCTGTAACGGTATTCTTCTTTATTCTGAGGGGTGTTCAGCGGAAATCTGAATCTTGCATTGGCCATCATTTCATCAGTGACCTCTTTTTCAGCTACCTCTTTTAATGTATCGATCCATGAATACCCTACGCCGTCTGAAAACTGTTCTTTCTGTCTCCAGACAATAGACTCAGGAAGGACGTCTTCAAAAGCTTTCCGTAATACCCACTTCTCGATTTTTCCTTCTGCAACGCTGATCATTTTGTCTTTAGGGTTGACGGCCATGGCAATGTCCATGAATTCCTTATCCAGAAATGGGACTCTGCCTTCAATTCCCCAGCTCATTAACGCTTTATTGGCTCTTAAACAATCATATAAATGAAGTTTGCCCAGTTTTCTTACCGTTTCATCATGAAATTCTTTGGCGTTTGGAGCCTTGTGGAAATATAAATATCCTCCGAACAGCTCATCTGAACCTTCTCCGGAAAGCACCATTTTGATTCCCATAGATTTGATCACTCTTGCCAGAAGGTACATTGGGGTGGAAGCTCTGATGGTCGTTACGTCATAAGTTTCCAGATGATAGATCACATCACGCACCGCATCTAATCCTTCCTGAACAGTAAAGTTAACTTCATGATGCACAGATCCGATATGGTCCGCGGCTTTTCTTGCTGCAGCCAGGTCTGGAGATCCTGTTAAGCCTACCGCAAAACTGTGAAGTCTTGGGTACCATGCTTCCTGGGTGTCACCGCTTTCAACCCTCTGTCTTGCAAATTTCGCAGTAACTGCTGAGATAACAGATGAATCCAGACCTCCGGAAAGAAGAACACCGTAAGGAACATCACTCATCAACTGTCTGTGGACAGCATCTTCAAGGCCTTTTCTTATTTTTAAAATATCGGTTTCATTATCTTTTACGCTGTCAAAGCTTTCCCAGTCTCTTTTGTACCATTGCTGAAGCTCAGCGCCATCAGGACTGTACACAAAATGTCCCGGAAGGAAAGTTTCAATGGTTTTGCATATGCCTTCCAATGCCTTTAATTCAGAAGCAACGTAATAGTTTCCGTTTTTATCCCATCCCTGATAAAGAGGGCAGATTCCCATATGATCACGGGCGATCAGATAGATCCCTTTTTCTATATCATAAAGGGCGAATGCAAAAATTCCGTTAAGTTTTTCAATGAAGTCTTTTCCGTATTTTCTGTAGAGGGCAAGGATCACTTCACAATCCGATTGGGTCTGAAATTCGAAATCCGGAAACTCTTCTTTTAATTCTCTATGGTTATAGATCTCTCCGTTCACTGCCAGAACTACTTTTTCGTCTTTAGTGAATAGGGGCTGCTTTCCTGAAGTAGGATCTACAATAGCAAGCCTTTCATGAGAAAATACAACTTTGTCATCCTGAAATACACCGCTCCAGTCCGGGCCGCGGTGACGGATCTTTTTTGACATTTCTAAAACCTGGGGTCTTAATATTTCGGTCTTTTGTTTGGCATCAAACAAACATACAATTCCACACATATTGTTACTTATTTGAAGCAAAATTAGCTTTGGTGTTTAAAAATAACAATGAAAAATAATTAAAAGTTAATATTTTTAACTTAATAATTTATTTTAGTGAAAAATATTAACTATTTGGATTAATTATCATGGATTTAATTGATTTTTTTCGTCAGGGAAAAATAGAGTTATTATCTCCTATACAAAATAAAAATGAAATAATTAATAATATATGGTAATTTATTATATGAATTTTAGCCCTTACTTTGTGGCTCGAAATAATTTTTTTTCATCATTTGTGTTTTTACCTTCTTGCAATTCTCTTTGCAAGAAGGTTTTGTTTTATAGGGAACCTAGCAGAACACCTGAAACATTCCATGAACTGAAACTTGTACCTTCTGCTGCTCCCTGGGGGATCTTTATTTGTATTGTATGCTTGCCTGCATTCAGATCTCCCAGAGGAATGAAGTTAGGATGGGTAACTGTTCCCGGGCACCAGTTGGATCTGCTGAGGTCTGATGAAGAAAGTCCGTCCGGAAAATTCCCTGATGCAGGGTTATAAAGCCGGTAAGAACCACAGTCTGATCTCCAGGGTATAAAAGAAAAAGTCATTTTCCCATCCAGAAATATAGAATTTGGTTTGGGCACAAATTCATCACCGTTTTCCCAGCCTCCGTGTCCGGTAGTGATGTATCTCAGCTGGGCATTCTTTAAATCTTTTTCTAATGTAAATTCTACCAAAAGACCTTTGTCCTTGTCGAACATCGTTGAATAATCCTGGCCTGCCATCTCCATGATATTCAGAGTATTAAAAAGAGGGATCGCCACATTGTTTTTATAAATGTTCTGGTCACTTTTATGAATAGTGATCTCAAGATTTATTTTATGACCGCCTTTATCATAATTACCGATAAAAGTACCCATCCAGAGTTCCTTTTCAGAAAGAGAAGGCTTCAATTCTGTGATATCCTGCCGGAACGGGCTTACGGTCTGCCAGTCTTTTCCTTTCAGTTGAATATGATTGAATTTCTGAATTCCAAAAGCGGTAAAAAACCGCATCATCTCTATTGCAGGACTGTAATTTTTGGTTGCTGTTACTCCATAATACTGTTTTCCGTTTCCGTTATCATAAACAGGAAGTGTTTTAGCTCCTTTTTCCAGTCCGTCAAAAAATGAGGTTTCTTTATCCTGCGGAACAAAAAATACGGTTCCTGTTCTGTCGTAGGCATCTCCGTTGGATTGCTGTTTCACTTCGACAAAAATATTTTCGCCTTCTTTAATTGATGGAAATTTTATTTTTTTGAGAATGATGGTTCCGTTGGCAAATCTCTTTACCTTCTCATCTGATTTAGATTCATCTGAAAAATTGATGGTTTCATTTTCAAAAACTTTCAGTGTGGTAAAACGGCTTTTCCAGAGAAGGTCTTTGTAGCCCAGCAGGTCGGTAGGAAGTATTGAATCCTTTAAAATATGATCAATATCCGTTTTTTTAACTTTTTTAATAGAGCTTGCGGTGATCTGCGAATTTTTATTTCTATCAATTTCCAAAACCAATCCCAGATTCTGCCCTACAACAGACGGTCCGCCATTAATGTTTAAATCATGGGTATACCAAACCTCAATTGTATTGGAATTGATCTTCGTCACTGCTTTTTTACAGGTATAGCCCAGAATCTTTTTCGTTTCATTAGTTAACTCAAATGTCTGTTTTCCTATAGATTCGGCATCTGAAGAAGAAATAACTTCTCCCGGTTTCAGGAAAGCATAGGAAACAACTGTATTGGAAGGTTTTTCGACTTTGGTGATCTCAAATGGGTAATCACTTTTCTGTTCTCTGATCTTATTATTCAGAATAAAATTATCTTTTCCGTCCGCCCAGACCAGAGTAGGGGACTGTTCCGTAAGAACTTTCCCGTTATAAGAACTGGTATATTCGATTTCATAAGTCTGCGCATATGAAAGACAACAACATACTAAAACAAAGAAGCTGAATAGAATTCTTTTATTCATAAGTCTGTTTTTCCGTAAAGTTAATTTTCAAATTTCCTGCTGGATTTGAAACAGTCTACAACATTATAAGTAGGGATTAATGATGCAAATGTTACAAACCGCTTTTTAATATGGAGAAAAAACAGATCTATTGGCTGGGTTTTTCAATAAAAAAAGCTGCTCCGGATAGAGCAGCTGTATATTATAGATGAGTCAGATAAACTAAGAAACTCTTTCGATCAGTGCCATATAGAATCCATCATAACCGTGGCTCGGCATTACTTTATCATCTTTAATTAATTTATAACCTGAGTTGGTTTTCAGGAACTCTTCTACCTGTAAATTGTTTTCAGAAGGTAAGATAGAACACGTGGCATACACCATTTTACCACCTACCTTAAGCATCTTGGAATAATCCTGAAGGATTTGCTGCTGCTCTTTTTTAATTCTGTCAATAAAATCCTGGTCAATTTTCCATTTACTGTCCGGGTTTCTTTTTAAAACACCAAGTCCGGAACATGGAGCATCGATCAGAAGTCGGTCCACTTTATCATGAAGACGCTTGATCACTTTGTTGTCCGAGATCATACGGGTTTCGATATTGTGTGCGCCTGCTCTTTTTGCACGACGTTTCAGTTCTGCAAGCTTCCATTCGAAGATATCCAAAGCTACGATCTGTCCTTTATTTCCCATCAGTGCAGCTAAGTGAAGAGTTTTTCCACCCGCACCTGCACAGGCATCCACCACTCTCTGTCCTTCTTTCACATCCAGGAAATACCCGATCTTCTGTGAAGAAGCATCCTGAACCTCAAACAAACCTTCCTTGAAAGCTGTCGTAAGGAAAACATTCTTCTTTTCCTCAAGCTGAACAGCATCCGGATAATTTTTTACAGTATAGGCCACTACACCTTCATCTGCAAGATCAGAAATTAGTTCTTTTGGAGTTGTTTTAAGGCTGTTGGCTCTTAGTACGGTCGGAGCCTGCTCATTTAAAGCATGCATTTCCTTTTCCCAGCCCGGGCCTAATTCTTTTTCCAAAGTTTCAGCCAGCCATTCAGGAATAGAATGCTCGATAGCTTTCGTAGGAACAGTATTCTTTTTAAGCTTGGTAAGGATATCTGCGATTTTAATTCCGTCAAATTCTTCAAACTTTTTGTAATTGGTCTTGCTCCAAAGCAGATATGCAATCATCAGCTTATATATATTGGTCGGTTTTACCCCTTCCCCCATATAATATTCAAGACGTTTTTTCCAGCGGATAATATTATAGAAGATTTCAGAAACAACGGCTCTGTCCTGACTTCCCCATTTTCTGTGGGCCTTTAAAAGTCTTTCGATTACCTTATCGGCATATTTATTTTTCTCGAAAAATGTTTCCTGTAAAGCATCGTGAATTCCGATCGCTAGGTTTCTGTGAATAAGTTCCATAAAATTGCTTCGCTGTTTGAATCCGCAAAAGTACGAATTATAGTTGAGAGTTACGGTTTCGAGTTTTAGAGTAGGAGAGTCTGAGGGTTGGGGAGCTTTAGAGGCGTAGAATTCGGGCCTAGTGTTAAAGGTTTATAAATTGTGAGTTTGATGCAGTAAATCCAGGAAATATTGAATAAAATGACCATGTCTGGTGGCTGAGGCTCCCGAAGCTACAAGTAGTATGTTTGGTAGCTGATATCTGAAATCTGATGTCTAATATGTGGCCTCTAAAATCTTGATTCTTGGTTCTTGTATCACGCATTTTATTTCTCGAATTCATCATTCACCTTTCACTTGCGAAGCAAAATTCACCATTGATGTTGTCAAATATTAATCTTAATGTCAACAAGTCTCACGTCTCGTGTCTAAAATCTCATCTCTAAAATTTCCATTTATCTCAAAAATCTTACCTTTGCAAAAATAAAAATATGAGTGATACTGTACTTTGTCCGAAATGCGGCTCCGAATTTACTTATCCGAGTGAAGATAATATGATGACCTGTTCTCAATGTTTTTACGAATGGAATCCTGCAGAAACAAATGCCGAGAATTCTAAAGAAGGAAAAATACTGGATTCAAACGGAAATGAGCTTCAGGATGGCGATTCTGTAGTAGTAATCAAAGATCTTCCTGTGAAAGGAGCGCCGAAACCGGTAAAAGCCGGAACAAAAGTGAAAAACATCCGTCTAAGACCGGACAGCGATCATAATATCGACTGTAAAATTGATGGTTTCGGGTCTATGGCCTTAAAATCAGAGTTTGTGAAGAAAGCGTAGGGCTTATTGCAAAAAATAAAAAAAGGAAAAGATTGGACAGTGTAATCTTTCAAAGACTTAATTGCAGGGAGGTGCTAATGTCCGTCTTAGGGCAGAAAGAGAATTAACCAAAAATTTCCTTATGCTGTGGAAATACAAATGTAAGAAAAAGTTTCAAACTGCTTCTTAGATTTGTATTTTTTTTATCCACATATTAACAATAACTGTAAGAAAATGTATGAGTTAGGAGGAATTTTGAGTGTTAGTTATAGAAAATAAGTTCAATAGTCATCTTTGATTTTTTTTGATCTAAACAAAAGAAATCATGATATTTCCTTCTATCTTCACGTCTGTATAGACAATAAGTTCTTTGTTTTGAACCTTGATCTTATTCCAGTAATGATTTCCTGCAAATCTACTTTCCAGGAGTTCAGCTGCAGTTCCGTTTTCAGAAATTTTTATTTCCTTGGGATAATATGAAAACTTAGGAAGCCGGAACTCTGCTTTTTCCGCTTCACTGAAGATATTCACTTCACCAAAAAGTTTGGCGACATAAGAATTATAAGGATTTCTATAGGTTTCTTCCGGACTGTCGTTCTGGATCAGTCTTCCATCCTTCAGAATGACGATCTGGTCTAGCCACGGCATAATATCCTGAAGCTCATGGGTAGAAATGACCAGAGAAATTTGGTGCTGTTTCACATACCTGAACAGTCTTTCACGAAGTTCTATTTTTCTGGGGAAATCCAGATTGCTGAAAGGTTCGTCTAAAATAAGAAGTTTCGGCAGTACGGAAAGTGCTCTGGCAATGGCAACCCTTTGTTGTTGGCCCCCGCTTAGATATTTAGGAAGTACATGGGCGAATTCCTGAAGTCCTACTACTTCCAGAAGTTCCATTACCGTTTCTTTTTTTTGAGCTAAATTGATATTAGAAATGAATTTTCCTACATTTTCGGCAACAGTGGCATAAGGCATCAGGTCAAAATTCTGGGCTACCAGTTTCATTTCAGCTTCCCCGGGAACAAGATTTCCCTTAGGACCCAAAAGCCGTTTACCATTAAAAATAATCTCGCCGCTTTCCCAGTCCAGCAGTCCGTAAATCAGGTTAAGCAATGTAGACTTTCCACAGCCACTTTCCCCTGCCAGGGCAATGATCCGGCCTTCTTCAAAACCCAGGTTAAGGTTCTGAAACAGGGGGTTATCTTTGTTGTGGGAAAAATATAAATTGTTTATTTCTAAAAGCATAATACAAATGTAAGGTTTTTATGAAAAAATAAAATTTTTTATTATATTAGCGGAAGCATAAAAAATATATCAAAAATGAGAAAAAAACTGTTTTCACTAGCTATTCCTGCTTTATTTGTTGCGGCTGTTGCGGTTTCTTGTAAAAAAGACAAACCGGTTACCAGCGAAAGCAATGAAGTGGCAACTACAAAAGACGGGAATCAGTATATAGTGGATACATTGAACAGTAAAGTGGAGTGGAAAGGATATAAAATATTCAAGTCTGAAAGTACAAGCCATTTCGGAACGATCAAGTTTGAAAGCGGTGATGTAACGGTAAAAGACGGGAAGCTTGAAAGCGGAAAATTTGTTGCTGATATGAACTCTCTGACGTCTGTAGATCTTAAGGATGATGCTGATCAGTTAGGAAAACTGAATGGTCATCTTAAAAGCGGTGATTTCTTTGAAGTGGAAAAATTTCCTACCGCTTCTTTTGAAATTACAAAAGTGACACCGGCAACGGAAGGAGATTATAATACGCTTTTGGATGGGAACTTAACCATTAAGGGTATTTCAAAACCGGTTCAGTTTAAGGCCAATGTTTCTGTAAAAGACGGAGAAGTGAGTGTGGCTACGGAACCAAAGGATATTAAAAGAGAAGAGTTTGGTGTAAAGTTCCAGGCTCCTGCTGAAAACGGGGTGATTAAGGATGAGGTAACTCTTCAGATCAACGTTAAAGCTTTAGAAAAGAAATAATTTTTTTATTTAAGTGAAATAAGTGATTGAAGTCTGCCTCCCGTAAAGGGGCAGATTTTTTTATCACAGATTAATTATTAAACTTAAAAAACGTATTTTTGCAAAACATTTTGAAAGGGTAAAACAATGATAGAAAAGATAGAAGAACTACTTACCGAAGTAAACAGCTTCAATGCTACATCTAAAGAGGAAATTGAAAACTTCCGGATTAAGTATAATGGTAAAAAAGGTGTTCTGAATGATTTTTTTGAAAAATTTAAAGAAGTTCCAAACGACCAGAAAAAAGAATTCGGACAGAAGATTAACTCTTTAAAGCAAGCTGTTGCAGGAAAACTGGAAGATCTTAAAGATGCTTCCCAGTCTGCTATTGTGATAGAAAAAGAAGATCTTACAAGGCCCGCTTTTCCATTGGATCTTGGGTCAAGACACCCGATCAATCTGGTGAAAAACAGAATTATTGAAATCTTCAAATCTATAGGTTTCGCAGTAGCTGATGGTCCTGAAATAGAGGACGACTGGCACAACTTCACGGCGCTTAACCTTCCGGAATACCATCCGGCAAGAGATATGCAGGATACTTTCTTTATCGAGCAGAATCCGGACATCCTTTTAAGAACGCATACGTCTTCCGTACAGATCCGTTATATGGAAGAAAACCAGCCGCCGATCAGAATTCTTTCTCCGGGAAGAGTATTCAGAAATGAGGCTATTTCTTCACGTTCACATTGTATTTTCCATCAGATTGAAGGATTGTATATTGACGAGAACGTAAGCTTTGCAGATCTTAAGCAAACCATCCAGTTTTTTACCACTGAGCTTTTCGGGAAATCCAAAATCAGAATGAGACCGTCTTATTTCCCGTTCACAGAGCCTAGTGCTGAAATCGATGTATATTGGGGATTAAACTCTGAAACCGATTACAGAATTACCAAAGGAACAGGTTGGCTGGAGATCATGGGATGCGGAATGGTAGATCCGGCAGTTCTTAAAAATGTAAATATCGACTCTGAGAAATATTCAGGATATGCTTTCGGGATGGGGATTGAAAGAATTACAATGCTTCTTTACCAGATGAGCGATATCAGAATGTTCTTCGAAAATGATATAAGAACTTTAGAACAGTTTAAATCACTATAAAAAATTAAACCTCCGGAATCTCCGGAGGTTTTTGTTTTTAATTACTGACCTAAGAAACAAAACGTAATTAAAAACGAGATTATATTGAAAAATCACAACGTGACCATTGTATATAGAGGCTTATTAATTTTATATTAATTTTTCCTTCTCCGAAATTCTGTCACATTGAGCGGAGTCGAAGCATTATATTTATCCCTCCTGATATCTTATACTATTCCTTTTTCTGTTATTAATAAGACAGCTGAGAATTAAAATGTATTACATTAAATAATAAAAAAATGCCTGCAATTTTTTTTGCAGGCATTTTTATAAAATTCAAAAGACTGAAAATCTTTTACTTATATTTTAAAGGGTATTTCACATTTTTAAGATCATCAATACTTGCCTTCAGTGAACCTACGGCCAGTTCGGCCTGCAAAAGCATCGGAATATGGTTGGCATCATTGGTTACCCACATCGTCACCCCTTCTTTTTCTTTGAAAACCCTTCCGCTTTTTACAGACGGGATAATTTTCAGACAGTTGATGGTCCCGAATTTGGTCTTAAGATCCTCTGTTCCTGTCACTTTCAGCTGAAACGGAAACATTTCATCGTCGATCCATACATTCATGTTGATCACTGTTCCTACCTTTAATTCACTTGTACTTTTGCTTCTCAGATAATAGAAGCAGGAAAGCATATCCTGAACTCCTTTTACAGATTTAATCACCTTTGAACCATTGGCAGGAGTCTTTTTATCCGTTAAGATCAGCGTATTATTGGTATGGTTGAAAACGGTCTCAAAATGCTGACGGTAGCTTCCTTCACGTACATTTCTTACATAGAAGCTAGGCAATCCGGTGTCTATATTAATGAAGCTTTCATATAAATCTTCTACTTTGAAAAAGGCTTTTACAGCCCCTGTGGTCTTTCCTGTACCTTTCACGTACAGATGGGGAACACCCATATAGTTTGTCTTTTTGGCAGTAAGATTGGCTGTCCCGGCATTTAGAATTCCATAATGTATTCTGAATGTAATAGATTCACCGTCAGTGATATTGTCTATCTGAGCATGGCTCAAAAGGAACATACATATTGCAAAAAGATTTAAAATTTTCTTCATGGTATGACATTTACAAAAATATTGCCAAATTTAAGATCCTTAACTATTTACAGCGATTTGATAAATCTCAGGTTTTTATTTAGAATCAATTAAATATGCTTCGCATTAAAATTAGTAAATTTGCAGTTACATGTATAATTAAATTATCTTTTATTATGATAACCACTGATATATTGATCATAGGAGCCGGGCCTACCGGGCTTTTCGCTGTTTTTGAAGCAGGTTTATTAAAAATGAAGTGCCATATTATTGATGCACTTCCGCAGCCAGGAGGACAGCTAGCAGAGCTTTATCCGAAAAAACCTATTTTCGATATTCCGGGATATCCTTCAGTGAATGCCGGAGAATTGGTAGATAATTTAATGGAGCAGATCAAGCAGTTCCAGCCAGGATTCACTTTGGGAGAAACTGCGGTTTCTTATACAAAAGTGGATGACGAATGGTTTGAAGTAATTACCAACAAAGGAACGGTTCACAGATGCAAAGCTATTGCTATTGCCGGTGGACTGGGAACATTTGAGCCTAGAAAACCTACTTTTGAAAACGTTGCTGATTATGAGGAAAAAGGTCTTGAATACTTTGTTAAAGAGCCTGAACACTTCAGAAACAAAAGAGTAGTGATCGCCGGAGGAGGAGATTCTGCTCTTGACTGGAGCGTTTTCCTTTCCAATGTTGCAAGCGAGGTGACCCTGATCCACAGAAGAAATGAATTCAGGGGAGCTTTGGATTCTGTTGAGAAAGTTCAGGATCTTAAGAACCAGGGTAAAATTAAATTGATTACCCCTGCTGAAGTTACCGGTATCAAAGGTGACGGAAAAGTAGAAGCGATTACCGTTGAAGTTGAAGGGCAGGAAGCATACGATATTGAAACGGATTATTTCATTCCTCTATTCGGACTGACTCCAAAACTGGGAGAGATCGGAAACTGGGGACTGAATATCGAGAAAAATGCGATCGTAGTAAATAATGCACTTGATTATCAAACGAATATCGACGGAATCTATGCGATCGGAGATATCAATACCTATCCGGGTAAACTGAAGCTGATCCTTTGCGGTTTCCACGAAGCTACTTTAATGTGTCAGAGTGTTTACAACAGACTGAATCCGGGTAAGAAATTTGTCCTTAAATATACAACAGTAAGCGGTGTAGACGGGTTTGACGGCAGCCGTAAGGAAGCAGAAAAGGCAGTTGTGAAAAAAATTGACTAATTTTGCATTATTATGTCAGATATTAATATAAAGATCACCGATCGGGAAGGGGTAACCCATGATGTTGTAGCACCTACAGATATGTCTATGAACCTGATGGAGATCATCCGTTCTTATGAATTAGCGGAAGAAGGAACCATCGGAGTATGCGGAGGAATGGCGATGTGCGCCTCATGTCAGGTATATGTGATCAATGATCCGGGCCTTGAGCCTATGGGCGATGAAGAAGATGCGATGCTGGCGGAAGCTTACCATGTAAAAGACAACAGCAGACTGGGATGTCAGCTGCATATGATGGATGAAATGGAAGGTCTTGAAGTGGAGATTGCTCCTTATCCTTAGAATTTTTTATTAAATTATATAAAAACTCCTGAAGGTTTTCTTCGGGAGTTTTGTTTTTATGTCAAAAAGAATGATTATCTGTAATCAGAAAAATAAATTTTTCCAAAATTTTTAACAGTTTGAACTTCTGTTTTACTTTCAACCTCTCCATTTTTATAGGATTCAAATATTCTAACTTTTTTATAAAGAATGAAATTATTTGAAAGTTTATCATACTTAAAAGTAATGATTTCTTTCATTTTGGTTCCTTCAGGAATAAATTTGTATTCAAGAATAAAAGAAAAACTATTTTTTCTAATTTTTAAATCTTTGAAAGGATCTGAAATATCTTCATTACAGTCTGAACATGGTACGATGTTATAGTTCGATGTGGAAAATGAAGATGTTCCGTCTTTTTGTAGCAAGTCTATTTGTACAATTCTACATTTCATGTAATCATCATCTCCAATATAATGATTTTTACACTGAACTTTTTCAATTTCTATGTGGTCAGGAATTTTATCATTATTCAAATCATTTTTTGTATATTCTTTGAGAATATATCTTTGTTTTTGTGCTTTACAAAAATTATTTAGAAAAAATAAAGAACATATGATCAATGTAAATTTAATCATCATTTAATCGATTGTTTTAAACTTCATCATTCGAAATCCATTTCCCGACAGTAGGCGCCTGATAATTTCTCATTTTCTCCAAAAGTTCATCAATATTTCCGCTTATCAGAAGCATATCACGGTTCACCTGCTTTAAAAATCCTTTATCAACCATCGTCTGAACCAGTCTTATTAAATCATCATAAAACCCATCGATATTCAAAATCCCAATTGGCTTTTTATGAAGCCCGAGTTGGGCCCAGGTAATCATTTCAAAAAACTCTTCAAGGGTTCCGTAGCCACCGGGAAGAACGATCACACCGTCGCATAGATCATTCATCTTTGTTTTTCTTTCGTGCATGGTTTCTACAATGATGAGTTCAGTAAGTTTCTTATGGGCAATTTCTTTGGATTGCAGGAAGTGGGGAAGGACACCTATAACTTTACCTGCTTCACTTAAAGTTCCATCTGCGACTGCTCCCATCAGACCGACATCAGCACCGCCGTATATAAGTTGAATGTCTTGTTTTGCCAATGTCTGTCCGAGCAGAAAAGCCTGGTCTTTAAAAATATCATCTGTACCGAAACTTGAACCGCAGAATACTGTTATACTTTTCATTATTGTAAATCTTATTAAATAATTTTTTAACCATTAAGATCAATGAAGTTATTAAGTGAAGTTAAGAAGAAATATCAAAAATATTTTAAGGCTACGCCATACATTCTTTAATCATCTTAAAAGCTTAACAAAACCTTAATGGTTCAAATTAAAAATATCCAAAATCAAACGACTTTGGATATTTAATATAGCAATTTTATCCTTTTATTTTAAAGGGATATTCGCTAAAATATCTTTAGTAAAGCTCCAGAACTTCTGAGCAGAAGGGATATTGGCTTTCTCATCCGGAGAGTGAGCTCCTCTGATTGTAGGTCCGAAACTTACCATTTCCATTGCAGGATAGTTCGCTCCGATAATACCACATTCCAATCCTGCGTGGCAAGCTACCACATGAGGCTTTTCTCCGAATTTTTCTGTGTAGATCTTTTCCATCAGTTGCACGATCTCGGAACCCGGTTTGGGTTTCCATCCAGGATAAGAACCACTGAATTCAACATTCATTCCGGCTAATTCCGCAACAGATTTTAACTGTTCTGCCACAGAATATTTTGATGAATCTACAGATGATCTGGTAAGGTTTAAAATTTTAAGCTCTCCGCCTTTTAATTCTACTCTCGCAACATTGTTGGATGCTTCCACAAGATCCTTTACGTCCGGACTCATTCTGTAAACCCCATTGTGAAGAGATTTTAAAGCAAGGATAATCTTCCTGGAATCTTCTTCGGAAACCGCTTTGTCAGAAGTCGTAGAATTTTCAATATTGATATGGATACCAGGTTCTACCGTAGCAAATTCTTCTAAAATTTCTTTTTTAAGAGCTGTAGCCCCTTCGATAAATTCCTGGGCATTTCTCACAGAAATAAGTGCCGTAGCTTCTCTTGGAATGGCATTTCTCAAACCGCCGCCGTCAACTGTGATCAGCTGAATATTCTGGTTAGCTATACCACTGTAAAGAAGTCTTCCCAGAATAATATTGGAATTTCCGAAGCCTTTATGAATGTCCATTCCTGAATGACCTCCCTGCAGGCCTTTAACTTCAATTCTTATAATCTGCCCCTTTGCTGCTTCTGTGCTGTAATTTTGTGTAATGGTTACATCTACCCCTCCTGCACAGCCGATATCGATCTCATCATCTTCTTCCGTATCCAGGTTTAATAATATTTCTCCTGTCAGCTGTCCCGGCTTTAATCCTAAAGCACCAGTCATTCCTGTTTCTTCATCGATGGTAAAAAGTGCTTCCATAGCCGGATGTGGAATATCTGAACTTTCAAGAATAGACATGATGGTTGCTACTCCTAAACCGTTATCAGCACCCAGAGTTGTTCCTTTTGCCTTTACCCAGTCTCCATCAACCTCCATTTTGATGCCTTCTGTATCGAAATCAAAATTAACATCGCTGTTTTTCTGGCATACCATATCCAGATGCGACTGAAGGACAACAGATTTACGGTTTTCCATGCCCGGAGTGGCCGGTTTCCTGATAATAACATTTC
Organism: Chryseobacterium sp. UF-81; assembly: GCF_058245105.1. NCBI lineage: Bacteria > Pseudomonadati > Bacteroidota > Flavobacteriia > Flavobacteriales > Weeksellaceae > Chryseobacterium > Chryseobacterium sp. UF-81. Next base: position 78,824 of record NZ_JBSIBX010000007.1, read on the forward strand.
CTACTTCGTCTACTGTAGTTTCCAACCCTAAATTTTCACCAAATTCTTTGATGAAAGCGATGACTCTTTCTTCTTTTTTAGACGGTCTTGGAACTGCATTTAACTTGGAGAAATTCTTCCAGATGATCTGCGGTTCTATATTAGATAATTCCATGAAATTTTATTTTTATCAAAATTACAAAATAAAAAATGCTTCCGTGAATCCGGAAGCATTTTTATAAGGAGTATAGAAGTAAATTTGTTTTTACCTCTATTGTTTTTTTAACATCCGCATTCTCCGTAAATAGGTAATGTTTCTACAGTGCCATCCGGTTTCTCGATCGTCAGGGTGCCTGCGAACAATAAAGCTTCTTCGCTTTTTATTTTTTTGCCTTTTACAGAGATCTTGTAGTTGTCGCTTTCAATTTCTTTCGTCAGTTCTTCATCAACTTCCATATCGCTTGACGAAATAAGATTCATTGTCAGTCTTTTACCGTCAAGTTTCATGTAGGCTGTTTTTCCTGCATCATCAGCATAGATGTATTTTTCTGCTTCAAAATCAGCTTTATTTCTTGCAAAATAGCATGAGCATTCTTTAATCTCTTTTGGAAAAGGGATGATGTCTACCAGAACTTTTCCTGGTGCTGTTTCTGTTTTTGCAGAATCTTTAACAAGGTTTAAAGAATCTGTTGAAGTGCTATCTTTAACGGTTTCCTTGTCTTTTTTACAGGCGGTCAAAAGAAGTGCTGAAAAGAAAATGATTAGATATTTCATTGTTTGTGGTTTTTGCGTTTAACCTCTTGCTCTTTCCAGAAGAACCATCATCAGTAGCGATAAGATCACTAAACTTTCGTCTTCGTCATCAATATCGATCACTCTGTCAAGCTGGAATCTTCTTCCGAAGAATGAAGGCATTTTTTTAAGTTTAAAATATTCCTTTCCGTCGATGCCTCTTACCGTATAAGCCGGGTTAAGGAAATATCCTGTAAACATTCCAATAAGTGGAATCTCACTGACCATTCCATCAAAGAATTTTGTCCATCCGTTATCTTCTGTAACGGTAAATTTGGGTTGGTCGTTTGAATCCAGAATATCATAGCTGGATTTCCAGAGAGAGCGCATTCCTTTTCTGGCCAGTCTTCCGTAGTTTTTGTTGTCGGTAAGATCATTTAAAGAATAAGAGGCATTGAAATCGATCCATTGATTGGCTTTGATCCTGAACAGTTCCTTAGATTTGCTTTCGTCATTGAAAACAATAACATCTTCCTTCAGCTTGAACATTTTCTGACGGACATACGCTACATAATTTCCATTTCTGTCAGTAATATTGAAATCACTTGCCAGAGTGGAGATTTTAAATTTGAAATCCAGAGGATAATTTAGGTTTTTAAGTACCATTAGTTTATTTTTTTCATATTAGAACCCCAAAGATAGAGGTTTTTTTAGAATGTTGGGGGAAAATGGGAACGAAGAGTCAGGAGCCAGGAATCAAGAATAGAGAGCCAGGAGCCAAGAATCAAGATTTTAGATGTCAGATGTCAGATTTCAGACATGAGAGGGATGGATACTACTGGATCCAGATTTCGTCACAAATTCAATTTCCGGATTGATATAAACTCAAACTCTAAAACTCTCCTACGCTATAATACAGTTTTATTTCGAATCCCGCATCCTGAAACTCGAATCACGAAACCCGAAACACACTCTTACCACACCAATTCTCAACAATATTCCTTATTTTTGTATCTATGGATTACCCTAGTAAAGTTTTAGCAAAAGCGGTAGACGAAATTTCAGGGCTGCCCGGAATCGGGAGAAAAACAGCTTTGAGATTGGCATTGCACCTGCTAAAACAGCCCAGTTCCAGAGCGGTAGGCCTTGGAAACTCATTAATCAACCTTGTCAACGAAATAAAATACTGCAAAGAATGCCATAATTTTTCAGATTTTGACATTTGTGAGATCTGCAGTAATGAAAAAAGAAACAGCGAGCTGATCTGTATCGTTGAAGATGTACGCGATGTAATTGCCATTGAAAATACAGGAAAGTTTACAGGAAAATATCTCATATTAGGTGGAAAAATATCACCAATGGAAGGGGTTGGCCCCAATCAGCTGAATATTCCCAGTATTGAAAGGAAAGTGAATGAAGGCGGAGTGAAAGAATTTATTTTTGCATTGAGTGCTACGATGGAAGGGGATACCACAGCTTATTATATCTATAAAAAATTTAAACACATTAATGTCAGTTTTTCAAGTATTGCCAGGGGAATATCGGTAGGGGATGAACTGGAATATGCAGATGAGGTATCTTTAGGCAGATCCATTATTAACAGATTGCCATACAACGAAAAGGATTAATATGAAGCTGTCGATAATTATTGTTAATTATAATGTAACCAGGCTGCTGAGAAACTGTCTCCTGTCTATTCAGAAATATACAGAAGGAGAGAATTATGAAGTCATTGTTATAGATAATGCATCTACTGACGCTTCCTGGAGCGATCTTATCCCAGAATTTCCTAAGGTTCATTTTATATCCTCCGAACGTAATGAAGGTTTTGCTGTTGCCAATAACAAAGCAATAAAAACAGCAACAGGAGAATACGTTCTTCTTTTAAATCCCGATACCGAACTGGAAGGATATTATATGAAAGATATTCTTGATTTTGCTGATTCCAGGCCGGATTTCGGATGTTTGGGAGTAAAAATGCATGATGCGGAAGGGAATTTTCTGCCTGAAAGTAAACGTTCCGTACCGGATATGTTCAACTCTTTTGAAAAACTGTTTACAAATTTGAAAAGAAGCAATTCCAAATCTTATTACAGAAGTGATATTGATGAAAGTGCAGTTGCAGAAGTAGATGTGATTACCGGAGCATTTTTATTGATCAGAAGAGAGATTTACGAAAAAATAGGAGGACTGGATGAAACCTATTTTATGTACGGAGAAGACATTGATCTGTGCTATACGCTGCTGAGAAGCGGTTATAAAAACTATTATTACGGAAAGGCTTCCCTTCTCCATCATAAAGGGGAAAGTACCATTAAAGATGAGGTGTATCTTGACCGGTTTTACGGAGCTATGCAGATCTTTATTGATAAATATTACAGGGAATCCAAGCCCATGCAGTATTCGTTTTTAAAAGCAGGACTGAAACTCCGCTATAAGATCGAGAAAATCAAGCTAAAATAAAAAAGCAGTTCAATTTGAACTGCTTTTTTGTATGTAAGATAAATCTGTTATTATTTTGCCGGAGCTACAGGTGTCTGAGCCGGAGTAGTGGTAGTAGCCGCTGGAGCAGATTGCTTAGCCGGGGCTGTAGTTTCTTTCTTCACTGGCTGCTGCGCAGGAGCTGCTGTTGTAGGCTTACCTGTGATCACAACGCTTATAAGGATAAGAACGATGATTACCGCGCCCAGGGTCCATGTTGCTTTTTCCATGAAATCATTGGTTCTCTGTACTCCGAACTGTGCAGGTGATGCACCTCCGAAAGTACTGGAAAGGCCTCCTCCTTTAGGATTTTGAGCCATAACGATGATTACCAATAAGATGCTGGCAATCATAACAAGAACCATCAATAGTGTAAATATAGTATCCATTAATTCTGATATCTTTTTGAATGGGCAAATTTAATCTTTTTTTACCGAATGGCAAAGAAGATCAGGGTAAATGTTATGAAAAATAAAAACGGCAGCGTCAGCTGCCGTTTTTTCTATAAAAAGAGTATTCTTTATTTAAAATCAGAATCTTTAGCCTGGTTCACTTCGTATGATTTTACATTCATTACCATGTCCATACCCATCTGATTTATTGAGATCGTATATGGCATTTTCACACCGTTTACATCCTTGTAATTGGAGAAAGTGGTAGGGATAGTTACTTCCTGTCCCTGTGCCTTCGCCGTTCTGGTTTCTCCTGTTTTTAATCCTGTAGCTACGCTGTAATAATAGGTAACATTATTTCCTTTAACAGCATAGGAATCTTCACCACCGATTTTTTCAATTCCGGCCACTTTGTAATCTGAAGATTTTGCGAAACCTAATTCTTCAAACAGCTCAGTGTTTTTCTGCTTTTCAGCAATTTGTTCCGGTTTCATAGGTGCTTTCTGTCCCATTTGTTCAGAATATCCCTGTTTTCCATCGAAAACCTGCTTTTGAACAACCTGGCCCATAGCAGTAACTGATGTCAGTTCCTTTCCGCCCTGAGCTTTTATGATTTTAAAATCAATATTCTGTCCCTGCATAGACATCGAAGCGTTCATTGTGTAAGAAGAGATCTTTGCTAGATTTGCTTTTCCTCCGATTGCATTGATGTATTTATCGGCAATAGAAGCGACACTTACAGCAGCATCCACTTTTTGTGCAGTCGGCTTTGCTACCGGATTGGCTTCTTTGTCATAATATTTTACAGGATAGCCCAATCTTTCAAGTCCTTCAGAAATATCAGAGGCTTTACCGGCAATAAAAATTCTGCTTTGATTAGGTAGAATGGTAGATTTCACCGCATTGGAAATATCAGCTGCAGTTACTTTATCAATTGATTTTAAATAATTGGTATAGAAATCAGATGGAAGATCCTGAACCTTTTGATTTAAAGCAAACTTGGCGATCGTTTCCGGTTTCTCCAGAGACATGATGAAAGATCCTTTCAGCTTAGCCTTGGCATTTTCCAGTTCTTCAGGTTTTACCGTAGAAATAGCGTTAAGCTCATTCATGAATTCCTTAACGGCTTTATCAGTAACTTCGTTTCTCACACTGGCATCAGCTGAGAAATCTGAAGAATATTTACCGGCATTCATATCCGAATAAGCACCGTAAGTGAATCCGTTCTTCTCACGAAGATTCATGAAAAGCCTCGCTTCACCGCCACCGCCTAAAATGTAGTTGGCCATGGTCGCAGCAAAGTAGTTCGGGTCTTTCATTTTAAGATTGTTCAGGTTATTTACCGAAACTACAGACTGTACAGCAGAAGGAACATCTACCACATTAATCTCTGTTTTAGCAAGATTGGTAGCCGGTTCCAGAGCTGTTACAGGGGTATTGGCTTTTTTCCATCCGCTGAAAGCTTTTTCTACCAGCGATTTTACCTTGTCAAATTTCACGTCACCTACAATTACCAAATAAGCATTGTCCGGAGCGTAATATTTTTTATAAACGTTTTGTACGTCAGCTAACTGGATCTTGTTGATCGTTTCCACGGTTTCAAATTCACCTCTGGCTGTATTTTTACCATACATTAAGGCATTGGAAACTTTAGAAGCGATAGAAGAAGCATTTTTCTCTTCAGATTTCAAACCTTCTACAGCTCTTTCTTTTGAATTTTGAATTTCTTCCGCAGAAAACTTAGGATTAATGATCGCGTCTGCCATTAAGCCCAGCACTTCAGGGAAATATTTTGAAAGAGAGTTTGCAAAAGCGCCATTAGAAGAGAAACTTAAATTAGCTCCCAGGTAATCTACCTTTTTGTTAAAATCCTCTTTGCTCAGATTCGTTGTTCCGTTTTCGAACTGTTCAGCCATGATAGAGCTTACCCCGGCTACACTTCCTTCAAGGAAAGGTGGTCTGTCCATAGAAAGAGTAGTGTTTACTCTTGGTAACTTATTGTTTTCCACAACCATTACCGTAAGTCCGTTGCTCAGCTGGAAAGTTTTTGGTTTTGCAATGTTGATCGCAGGAGTGGGTCCCGGTTTCGGCATTGCATTAAGGTCAATTTTTTGTGCTGAAACCGTTCCTGCGAATAAAAACGCTGCAGCTATATATGTTAATTGCTTTTTCATTTGTAAAAATTTAATTTTTAATAATCGTATTCAAACCTTAGTTTTAAATGATTACTTTTTTTCAGGAACGTAATTAATGATTACTCTTTGATTGGAATTCAGATACTTTTTAGCAGCGTTCTGCAGATCCTGTCTCGTGATGGATCTGTAGATGTCGATTTCCTTATTGATCAGGTTGGTGTCGCCCATCAGTACATGGTTGGTTGCCAGTGAAGCAGCAATTCCCTGAATACTTGAGTTGGCATTCACAAATTGGTTTTCATATTGGTTCTGAAGCTTCTGATAATCCTCCTCAGAGATCAGACCTGTCTGCAGTTTTTTGATTTCAGCATCAATGTCAGCCTGTAAAGTCTGCTTTGTAGTCTGTCCCATTGGGATTGCGAAGAATGCGAAAATGCTGTAATCTTCAAGACCCTGGTTGAAAGCCTGTACGGCAAGCGCTTTTTTGTCCTGGTCAACTAATTTTTTGTATAAAACTGAAGATTTACCATTGCTAAGATAAGATGAAAGCATATCAAGAACATAAGCATCTTTTTCCTTATTAGCCGGAGTCCTGTACGCAAAAATATAGGCAGGAAGCTGAATGTTCGGGTCTGTAGCCGTTACCTCCTTTTCCTGGGTAATAGGAGCATCTTTCGGGAAGTCTTTTGGATAAAGGGTTCCTTTCTGGATTCCTCCGTAGTATTCCTGGATCCATTTTTTAGTCTGCTCAGGCTTGATATCTCCTGCAACTACCAATGTAGCATTGTTCGGAACATAATATTTTTTATAGAAAGCCTGGAACTCTTCCAGTTTTGCAGAATTTAGATCTTCCATAGAACCGATCGTAGGCCAGTTGTACGGGTGGTTCGTAAATAAATTTTTCTGAATAGTAGGGAAAAGGTTTCCATAAGGCTGGTTGTCCATTCTTAATCTTTTCTCCTCTTTTACAACCTCTCTCTGAGTATCTACTCCCACCTGGTTGATCAGGGCATGGCGCATTCTTTCAGCTTCCATCCAAAGACCCAGCTGCTCGTTATTTGAAGGGAATGTTTCATAGTAATACGTTCGGTCATTCGTAGTGTTCGCATTATTTTGTCCTCCGTTTGAAGAAACGATCTTGAACCAGTCACCTCTTTTGATGTTAGGTGTTCCCTCAAATAAAAGATGTTCAAAGAAATGGGCAAAACCTGTTCTTCCCTTTACTTCATCCTTCGCACCTACATGGTACATAACGCCTGTAGTCACTACCGGTGCAGAATTGTCCTGATGAAGAATTACGTGAAGGCCGTTTGGCAGGTCATACTCTTCAAATTTAATTTGCTGTGCATTCAGAACCATTCCGAAGAAAGATGCTGCTGCCACAGAAAGAAGTCGCTTTTTCATAAAGTAGAAATTGTTTTGGATATATTAGTAGGGCAAACACGGTATTTGTTACATAATTACTCCACTTTTTTTTAAATTTTTGTTTATTTGTAAAACTATTCAACTCCACTATGAGAATTTATTATACTTTACTTTTTCTTTTCTCCTTTTTTCTGATACAGGCACAGGAAATCATCGATAAGGATGCGTTGAAAAAATGCAGAAAGGAATTCAGTAAAAAGGCCTGTCTTTCCGATGAAGACGGGGATGGGATTCCTTTTTATCTGGATCAGTGCCCTAAAGAGCAGGGATCAACAGAGAATAAGGGCTGTCCCTGGCCAGATGAAGATAAGGATGGAGTATTTGATAAGGAAGATCAATGTCGGGATGTAGCAGGACCTGCTGAAAATAACGGCTGTCCGTGGCTTGATACAGACGGAGACGGAATTTTGGATAAAGATGATGCTTGTCCTACAAAACCCGGAATGGTTGAAAATCAGGGTTGTCCATTACGGAAAAGAGACTGTGGGGATGTATATGAACGGGAAAAAGAACGCTATCAGAAGGATATTGAGCAGCTTGAAAAAATGAATTTCAGCAGCCTTTTTGATATGATCAGTGGAGATCCGGATTTTAAAGGATTTTTTTTTAAACCTAAAAAAGTTCTTTTCCTGAGAAAATCTATCATCGGTGGTGGCCCAGAATGTGGAAATGATCCTTACTACGATTGTAAACACTTTGAAAAACAAATCGGGTTGGAAGTTTTTAATAAATTGTGGAGCAAGAGTAATTTTGCCAAGTTCAGGAAGAAAACAGGAAACGGGATTATTATTCCAGTATCGGTTTTCCATGGAGGAGGAGAGCTTTTTTTCGGTTGGGAAAATGATGAAAATAATTTTTTTGTCACTACAGGAAATACACCTTTTTATCGAGGAAAAATAACTGATGATGGAAAAGAAAACAATTTTTATTACACTTCACCTCAAAAGCCGGTTAAAGAATTATCTATGATCAGAAAAGACAATAAATTTACTGATCTGCAGGAAGTAAGTTTCGGAATTTCTATGATGCCAAAATATGATACGGATTCAAAATTAGGTTTTCTTATCATGCTGAGTTTCTCGGATCCTAAATCGGGATACTTTTCCCAGCCCGCGAAATATTATCAATACGAAAACGGAAAATGGACGGTTACGAAAAATTTCAATGATTAAACATATTCTGATCCGGCAGAATACATCTCTTAATTTTTTTACTTTCTATAAATTAAACTCATAATTTGAATTGTCCTTTGAATACATTAATTTTGTGTTCCCAAAATTTTTTTGCAGTATGGATTATCTGAAAGGACTCAATGAATCACAATATGAAGCCGTTACCTCTCTACAGGGACCTTTGATGGTGCTTGCAGGAGCCGGTTCCGGAAAAACGCGTGTGCTTACCATGCGTATTGCCCACCTGATCCACAACGGTGTGGACCCTTTCAATATTCTGGCGCTGACATTTACCAATAAAGCCGCCCGCGAAATGAAAGACCGTATTGCAAAAGTAGTGGGAGACAGCAATGCAAGAAGCTTATGGATGGGAACCTTCCACTCGGTTTTTGCAAGAATCCTGAGAATTGAAGGTCATTACCTGGGATATCCTTCCAATTTTACGATCTATGACCAGCAGGATGCCTTGAATGTTATCAGAAAAGTACTCAAAGACATGAATATCGATGCCGATCTTTATAAACCTAAAAAAGTCCAGGCAAGAATTTCAACATACAAAAACAATCTGATCACGGTAAAAGCTTATTTCAACAATCCGGAACTGATGGAAGCTGATGAAAAAGCCAATATGAAATTCATCGGAAAGATCTACCAGAAATATGTGGAAGCATGCTTCAAGAATGGTGCGATGGATTTTGATGACTTACTGCTAAAGACCAACGAATTACTGACCCGTTTTCCTGAAGTGCTGGCCAAATATCAGGACAGATTCAGGTACATCATGGTGGATGAGTACCAGGATACCAACCATTCCCAGTATCTTATTGTGAAAGCACTGGCTTCAAAATTTGAAAATATCTGTGTGGTGGGGGATGATGCCCAGTCCATCTATTCCTTCCGTGGTGCGAATATTTATAACATCTTAAACTTTAAGAAAGATTATCCTGATGCAATAACGGTTTCTCTGGAGCAGAATTACCGTTCAACTCAGAACATTGTAAATGCAGCTAACGTTGTCATCGCAAAAAACCTGCAGCAGTTTAAGAAGAATGTTTTCAGTGATAATGAAGAAGGAGATAAAATCAAAATATACCGTTCCCTTTCCGATGCGGATGAAGCTAATTTTGTGGCCGGAAACATCTGGGAACTGAGAAACACTGATCAGAGAAAGTACAGTGATTTTGCGATCTTATACAGAACCAACTCACAGACCAGAGCATTTGAAGATGCGCTGAGACGTAAAAATATTCCGTATAAGGTCTACGGAGGACTTTCTTTCTATCAGAGAAAGGAGGTGAAAGACCTTATTGCTTACCTGCGCCTTCTGGTGAATGAAAATGATTCTGAGGCACTGATGAGAATCATCAATTACCCAACAAGAGGAATCGGGGAAACCACCCAGAATAAACTGATCGTTTTTGCAGACTCCCATAATGTAACCATCTCACAGGTACTTGGTAACCTGCCGATGTACGCTCCACAATTAGGCTTGAACAACGGTGTTATAACCAAACTGAATGATTTCTGGTCCATGATCAAAGCCTTTCAGGTATTGCTGAAAACCGATACGGCTTACAGTGTTGCCATGGAAGTGGCCAAACGAAGCGGACTGATTAAATTCTTAAAAGACGACCAGACCCCTGAAGGAATTTCCCGCGTAGAAAACGTCCAGGAATTGATGAACTCTATGCAGGGATTCATTGAAGAGCAGATGCAGCTGGAAGACGGAGATCCCAGCCTTCCGAATTTCCTTGAAAATATCGCGCTTTCTGCCGATACGCAGGATAAAAATACGGATGAGGATATGGTTTCTTTAATGACCATTCACCTGTCTAAGGGTCTGGAATTCCCGGTGGTACACCTTGTCGGGCTTGAAGAAAACCTTTTCCCGAGCTTTATGAGTTCAGCGACAAGGGAAGATCTGGAGGAAGAAAGACGTCTGTTTTATGTGGCACTGACAAGAGCGGAAAAGCAGGTGTTTTTCTCGTATGCCGTTTCGCGTTTTCAGTGGGGAAAAATCACGGATGCAGAACCATCAAGATTCTTAAGTGAAATTGATGAAGAATATATTGAATTCTTAAACCCGGCTCTCGAAAAAAGGTTTATCAATAATACAGGAATCAAATCCAATATTTTTGATGAGCATCCTTCCGAACAGCGTTCTTTCAGAAAAGTTGAAAAGAAAACCATTGACAAAGGAGACAGCTCAAAACCTGCACAGGAAGTAAGAAAACTGAAACCTGTAAGCACGGCGAAAATTATTAATCCGAGCGGTGCTTCTTCACAGGATATCGAAGTAGGGGATAAGGTAAGACATGACCGTTTCGGAATCGGGGAAGTTTCTTTCCTGGATGGCACAGATCCTCAGAATATTAAAGCTAAAGTAATTTTCATTCATGAAGGGGAGAAAAACCTTATCCTGAAATATGCCAAGCTTACAAAAATATAACTGCATTTCTCTGTTATAAAAACTTAAAATATTTTAAAGCGGGTTCCATTTTGGGAATCCGTTTTTTATTGCATAATTTTTTAACGCAAAGTTTAATTTTAATAATGAAAATCTTAAGGGGCAAAGAAGGAATCAATCTTCGATTGATTGATGAAGCGACCATATAACTCAGCAGCTTAATCAATGGCATAGCCATTTATCTTTGCTCTCCTCAGAATAGTGAGTGTTGAAATTAAGCTTTGCGTTAAAATAGCAACATTTTGAAAAAATAGATTCTTATGAAATTTTGACATTAAATCAATTTATTATAAAACTTTCCCATTCTATGTTCAATAGAAGAAGACTATTATCATTTTTTGCAAAACAAAAGTCTATTGATTTTGTAGACTAATAAAATTATTCTACATTTGCCACTCAAAAAAACATAAACTATTTAATTGATGCAAGGGTATGAAAAATAAAAAGACTATTTTGTCAGCTTCTGTCCTGTTTTTCCTCGGAACGTATGCTTTCGGGCAGGAAAAAGAAAAAGACAGTGTAAAAACCAATAATGTAGAAGAAGTTGTGGTACTGGGATCAAGAGCCGGGGCCCGATCCAAAATAGACAGCCCGGTTCCTGTGGATGTCTTTAATATAAAAGAATCTTCCGTGGTTCTTCCACAGTCCAGTATAGGACAGATTTTAAATGCGGTAGCGCCTTCTTTCACTTCTACCATTCAGACTAATTCAGACGGTACGGATCATCTGGATCCTGCCCAGCTGAGAGGATTAGGTCCGGATCAGGTGCTGGTTTTGGTAAACGGAAAAAGAAGACATACTTCGGCGTTGGTTAATGTGAACGGAACACCGGGAAGGGGAACGGTAGGAACGGATTTGAACTCGATTCCCTCTTTTGCATTAAACAGGATTGAAGTGTTGCGTGACGGTGCTTCAGCCCAATACGGTTCCGATGCTATCGCAGGCGTTATCAACCTTGAACTGAAAAGAGATATAGGCAAGTTAACCGGCCAGGTAAGCTACGGCGGAAACTTAACTCCGACTGCCAATGACCATACGGGGAGTTTTGACGGACAAAATATCCAGGTAGATCTTAATTATGGAAATAAGATCGGGAGTAAAGGAGGTTTTTATAATATCACATGGTCTTCACAGTTCAGAAATCCAACCTTCAGAGCCGGATCCGAAAGCGGAGCAATCTATAATGCATATAATGCTATTGAAAAACGTGCCCTAAATGACGGCGTGAATCTTTCCTCACTTTTTTCCAATATCAACAATGTTCCCAATCCGCAGCAGCTTATTAATTATATTCATCAGTATGCTCAGGGCGTAAGCTATTTCTCTCCCCAGTTTCAGAATCAGATCCAAAGTGCCAATACAATCGGTGTTCTGCAAAGTTTATTAAAAGGAGATGTTACAGATCAGGAATTGGCTTACAGAGGGCTGGACAGGAAAGATTTCAATATGCAGGTAGGGCAGTCGAAATTAAATAACCATCAGCTTTTTGCCAATATTGAAGTTCCCATTAATGACAACTGGAAAGCATATACGTTTGGCGGATATAGTTTCAGGCATGGAAGTTCAGGTGGATTCTACAGAAAACCTAACCAGAGCAGGACTTTCACAGGGCTTTACTCAGACGGTTATCTTCCTCAGATTGGAACGGATATTCAGGATTTGTCGCTTTCGGCCGGGATAAAAGGAAACTGGGACGGTTGGAATGTTGATTTAAGTAATACGTTCGGACAGAACTCATTTAGCTATAATATCAGTAATACAGGAAATACGTCTTTACGGTTTGCTTCTCCCGACGAGTTTGACGCAGGAGGTTTAAGGTTTTCACAGAATACCATCAATCTGGATTTTTCTAAAAAATATGATGCATGGAGCGGAATTAATGTTGCTTTCGGAGCAGAGCACCGTTATGAAAATTTTAAAATAACACCGGGTGAGCAGGCGTCTTATGCAACCTATGATGCAGCAGGAAATGTATGGAATAATACCAGCCCGAGAGCAACGGATTTCTTTGGAAATGCACTTCCGGGAGGATCTCAGGTTTTCGGAGGGTTTAAACCTGTTAATGCTGTGGACAAAAACAGGCAGGCAGTGGCCGCGTATGCCGATGTTGAATTTAATTTTACCCACTGGTTATTGGTGGATGCCGCCGCGAGATATGAAAAATATTCAGATTTCGGATCTACATTCAACTACAAACTGGCTTCAAGGATTAAAGTGGCTCCGAATTTTAATGTGAGACTGGCAGGTTCTACGGGGTTCAGAGCGCCATCCATCCACCAGATCTATTATAATGTAACATCAACTCTGTTTACCAACAGCCAGCTTCTTGAGGTGGGAACATTCAGCAATGATTCGGAAATTGCAGGGTTGCTGGAAATGCCAAAACTGAAGCAGGAAACTTCTAAATCTGCCAGTGTAGGATTTACCTACAGAATTCCTTCTGCAGGTCTTACTTTTACTGCAGACGGATACTTTACAAAGATCAACAACAGGATCATTCTTACAGACCAGTTTCTGAGATCAGATGTTCCTGCGGCAGCACAGGCCGCCTTTGATGCACAGGGGATCAACGGGGCACAGTTTTTTACCAATGCTATTGATACGGAAACAAGAGGAGTAGATGTGGTGATTTCCCATAATGCAAGATTTTCAGGAGTTAAGCTTGATAATAATTTTGCAGTTAATATCAGTGAGACCAAAAAAGTTTGGGATACCCATTCTTCAGGACTTTTACAGTCTCCAAACCTTGAGAAGATTTATTTTTCTGAAAAATCAAGAGTATACCTTGAAGAAGCAGTTCCAAGGGTAAAAGCGAGTTTATCACATACGTTGGCCTGGAAAAATGCAAGTATTTATCTTAGAAATACCTATTTCGGAAAAGTGACAGGTGCCGATATTATTGATGCCAACGGGGACGGGCTTACCGGATTCAATGAGCATCAGCAGATCGGAGATAAGATCATTACCGACCTTTCACTGGCCTATCAGTTTACAAAAAATGTAGGACTCACAATAGGGGTTAATAATCTGTTTGATATTTATCCTGATAAAAACCTGACGGCTTCCACGAATAATGACCAGTTTATCTATTCCCGGTCAACTTCCCAGTTTGGACAGAACGGAAGGTATGTGTTCACAAGACTTAACTTCAATTTTTAATAAATAATAATTAGTAAATGAAACAGTCCGGATAACCCGGACTGTTTTTGCTTTTCTATGAATTTATCTTGATTACCTTTCTACAAGCTCCTTTACAGGCTCTCCATAATAATCGATCTCAGTTGTTTTGATTTGCAGAAGCTGGTACCATTTGATGAAAGCTCCGATGAAAACAATCAGCATCAGGATCATTGCTGTTGCTGCCAAAGCTGCCAGCAGGTACTGTTCCTTAGGAAGGTAAATTGTTGTCACCTGAATATAGCCTGCCCAGAAAGTGATTCCGGCCATAAAAACTCCGGGAATTGCAGAGCATAAAGCATATTTCCCCCTTTTCATCCGGATCAGCATCGTTGTACAGACAATCAGTCCGCAGGCCGCTAATAGCTGGTTACTGATTCCGAACAGTGGCCAGATGCTGCTTACATTACCGGTAAACACCAGATAGCCCCATGCAAAAGTAAATAAAAGGCTGCTGATGATAATTCCGGGAACCCAGTTCTTATCATTGAATTTAGGGATAACAGAACCCAGCATTTCCTGCAAAAAGAAACGTCCTACTCTTGTTCCCGCATCAATGGCGGTCAGAATAAATACGGCTTCAAACATAATAGCGAAATTATACCAATATGCGGTCAGCTGATCCATATAGGGGATCTTGTTAAAAATATGAGCCATTCCCACGGCCAAAGATACTGCCCCGCCGGTTCTTCCGTGCAGTTCAATACCTATTTTTTGTGAATAATAGTCAATGTCTACACCGTGCAGTGAAGGATGGGCGGCCAGAAAAGCATCATAGGATTCTTTAGGAGTATTAATAGCAAAATAGTCTCCGGGCATTAAGGTGCATGCGGCGATCAAAGCCATTAAAGCCACAAAGCCTTCCACAAGCATAGCCCCGTAGCCCACAAAAAGGATTTCTTTTTCTTTATTAAGCATTTTAGGAGTTGTTCCCGTTGCAATAACCGCATGGAAACCGGAAATAGCACCACATGCAATTACAATAAAAATAAAAGGAAGTACAGGTCCGCCTATCACAGGTCCCCCACCATTGATGAATTCCGTAAGGGCTGGCATCTGGATAGTAGGATGAATGACAATAACTCCTACCGCAAGCATAATGATCGTTCCTATTTTCAGATATGTTGAAAGATAATCCCTGGGTACCAGAAGCAGCCAGACAGGCAGCACAGAAGCCAGAAAACCGTATACAGGAATTGCAATGGAAATCGTTTTTATATCCCATGAAAACAGATTGTTCATCGTTTCATTCTGCATCAGGCTATGTCCTCCTATAATTCCGGCCACTAAAAGGATACCGCCTAAAATACTGGCGAAAAGAACACTGTTTTTTCTGTATCTCATGATAAGGCCCATAATAACCGCGATAGGCATCGTGATTACAACGGTAAAAAGAGACCATGAAGCCTCATGCATCGCATTGATACAGGCCAGTGACAGACCGGCCAGTGTAAGAATAAGGATAAACAGAATGGCAAAACCGGCAACCGTTCCGGTTGTCTTACCTATTTCTTTGGAAGCAATAGTAGCCAGGCTTTGTCCTTTATGCCGTACTGAAGCAAATAGTACAACCATATCATGTACGCCACCACCAAGTACACATCCGATCAGGATCCATAAGGCACCGGGCAGATAACCGAACTGAGCAGCCAGTACAGGCCCCACCAAAGGCCCGGCTGCGGCAATGGCAGCAAAATGATGTCCGAAAAGTACGTTCTTATTGGTAGCTACATAATCTTTACCGTCGGCAAATTCTACTGCCGGAGTCATGTTTTTATCATTAAGCCTCAGTACTTTATTGGCAATGAAAATACCGTAAAAACGATAGGCAATTGCAAAAACGAGTAGTGATACAAAAATAAGCGTGAGCGCATTGGTGTTATTCATAAAATCCATATCATCTGTTTTTAGAATGAATAATTAAAACTACAGGATGTTTTGTTAAGAATAATTTAAACAAAAGCCAAGTTAATTATTTTGTATATAAAAAAGATGAAATGTATAGTAATCTAGCAATTTTGTAATTTATTATTAAGTATGATAAGTTATCATACTGATTTTAAGCTCTTAATGGCTTTTCCATACTGTAGCCTGTATATTATTTGGTTTGAGAAATAGTAAAATCCACCATCTGGTCAGTAAGCTTATCCATATAAGCTTTATCTGTTGTTCCGAAGCCATGCATTCCGTTTTCTACAATAATCAGGTTATTCTGAACATTTTCCCTTCTTAGTTTTCTGTGAAGCTTTCTGGACTGCTTTATAGGGACTATTTTATCCTTATTTCCCTGTACAATTAATGTAGGAACAGCTTCCGAAACATAGCTTACAGGAGAAATTGTTTTGAAATAGTCTATGACTTTTCTTTTCTCTTTTTTGATGTCATAACCGGATAATCCCCTGACGAGATCCGATCTGAGATCCACGATTTTTTTTACAGCCAGCCCGAAAAAAAATACCGGAACCTTTCCAAGCCGGGTATGTAGCAGCATATTCATGTCGGAAGGGCCGTAGTGGTTGATTACAAAATTTACTTTTGCAGAATAAGAAGAAAGCTCAGGACTTCCTGTAAATTCACTGTCAGGCGTATAGGCTGCAAGCATCGACAGATGTGCTCCTGATGAAGTGCCAAAAAAACCAATATTGTCCGGGTCAAAATGATACCTGTCCGCATTTTTTCTTACCCATCTTACTGCATCTTTGGTGTCCTGCAAAGGAAGAGGAAAATGGATGCTGTCGTTCAAAAGCGTATAATCAATACTGACTACTGCATACTTTTTATCCAGAAGCTTTGCAATGAATGTTTCAATATAACTGCCGTCTCTTACTATTTTATCACCTTTTACCCATGCTCCGCCGTGTACATAGACCACAACGGGTAACTTATCGTCTGAACCAGTCTTCGGGGTATAAATATCTAATGCTACAGGAACTCCTTTTGCATTGGTCTTATAGATGATATTTTCTGATGCTGCCGATATTTTTGGCAGAAGACTGCTTTTTTGGGTTATCGGTTCTATTTGATTTTGTGAATAGCTTAAACCAAATAATCCTAAAAAAATAACAAAAAACAGGTTTATTGAAAACCTGTAGATTGATATATTGCTGATTAGTGATTTCATAGAATACTTTTGTGGTGAAGTGTTATTTTACTAACTCCTCAAAAAGTTTACCAAACGTTTTTTCCAGGTCTTTTGATTTTCCCGGATGAGGTCTGGATGTCTGTACAGAAGAGCTTCTTACGGCCGTGAGCCAGCGGAAACGTTCCGGAACATCCATTAGAGCGATAGGACCTCCTTCCTTATCTCCGGCAGCAATTTTTTGAAAGCTTTCAAGATTCCGGATAATATCATCATAGTCCAGTTTGCTGTGCATCAGCCTGAATTTATCGGGGCATAAGTAAAATTCCATACGGATAAACTTTTCCTTTTTGGAAAACATCACAAGGCCAATGTTGAAAAACTCTTCTCTCTCAACCTTCGGTACCAGGCGTATTACGGCGTATTCGTATATTTTATCCTCTTGCATTTTTAGCTTCGTTTACAAAGATTTGAGAATTTTCTAACCTGGTTTTCAGGAACCGGAAGTAGATTTCACGGATCTCTTCAGGAGTTTCATCGGCGTCATCCCAGTGGAGCCAGTTCTCAGGAATTAAATTGACAATCTCACGGAAAAAATGATCATTCAGTACCTCATGAGCGAACTGATCAGCCTCATCAAGCATTTTTGCCTTAGGGAGTAATACATGGTCTTTCACATATTTGAACGGTGTTTTGGCAGCCGTATCAAAATTCTGCCACGAATGATGGAAATAAAAGGAAGCCCCATTATCGATGACCCAAAGTTCCTTATGCCACATCAGAAGATTGGTATTCTTAAAAGTACGGTCAATATTCGTAATGAACGCGTCCAGCCAGACAATCTTTGAAGCCAGAAGAGGATCAACCTTTACCCCGGGATCATAAGTGATGGAACCTGAAAGATAATGCAGACCCAAATTCAGACCTTCTGAAAATTTCAGTAAATCCTGAATTTCCTCATCAGCTTCCGTACGCCCAAAATCGACGTCCAGATTAACAAATACAAGCTCAGGGATCTTCAGGCCCAAAGCTTCCGTAATCTTGCCGCCCAAAAGTTCGGAGATCAGCATCTTTACCCCGTGACCTGCGCCCCGGAATTTCAGTACATATTTAAAATCATCATCAGCTTCTGCCAAGGCAGGAAGAGATCCGCCTTCCCTTAAAGGCAGGATGTAACGTGTGACGGTTACCGTTCTTAAATCCAGCATACCGCAAAAATAAGGTTATTTTATAACTATTTAATGAATTCCAGTGCAGAAGGTTAACTTTTCCAGCTGAAAATTTTTTATTATATTTCGGTTAAAGTGAATACTGAAAACAGCATTGTTATTTAAGAATCATAATTAATTTTATATGGAACTGATTAAAAACCTTAATATAAAACTGAAAAATGCAGAAACCAAAGATTTCCTGGCAGATGCATTTTATCCTGAAACTGATGAAAAATTACCGCTGGTGATATTTGTTCACGGCTACAAAGGTTATAAAGACTGGGGTGCCTGGAATCTGATGGCGGAAAAGTTTGCTGAAGCAGGCTTTTTCTTTGTAAAATTCAATTTCTCCTATAACGGAACTACCCTTGAAGATCCTCACAATTTTGCTGATCTGGAAGCTTTTGGCAACAATAATTACTCGAAAGAACTTTCGGATCTCGGTGTTGTAATCGATCACTTTGTGAAAGATCCGCATGTAGATGACCAAAGGATAATCCTGATAGGGCACAGCAGGGGAGGAGGAATTTCCATCATTAAAACATTTGAAGATGAAAGAATCAACGGGCTTATCACGCTGGCAAGTGTAGATACCTTAGAACGTTTTCCAAAAGATGAAGCCTTGGAGAATTGGAGAAAGGAGGGCGTATATTATGTGCTGAACGGAAGAACAAAACAGGAAATGCCTCACTATTACCAGTTTTATGAAGATTTTGAGCATAACGTACACCGTTTTGATGTGGAAAGAGCCACAGAAATGGCCAAAGCTTATGTGTTAATCGTTCATGGAACTAATGATGAAAGTGTAAGCGTAAAGAATGCGGAACATCTTCATATCCTTAATCCTAACTCAGAGCTGTTCTTAGTTGAAAATGCAGATCATACCTTCGGTTCAAAAGAGCCATGGACTGAAAAAGAATTTCCGGAAAACTTAAAAATCGTGTCTGAAAAATGCATTGAGTTTATCAAACAAAATATTTAATATTTATTGTTAAAACTATTGTTGATATCGTTAAATTTCATACTTTAGTGAAATACTAATACCATTAAATAAAAATTTTCATGAAAAAGTCAAATTTAAAGAATGCTCAAAAATTAAGCAGAGAAGCTCAGAAACAAATTTCAGGAGGAGATAAGGTTTTATTATGTAACCTGAGTGGTTGTTTTAGTGATTATTTTAGCGACGGGCGAGGTGGATGTGTAGTGCCTCCATGTGCCCCACCTAACTTGGGTACTGAAGTTGTAGACGCTAATGGACGCTATAAATGCTGTTACTAAACATTAAGTTTTAAAATAAAAAAGGAGTGAAATTTTTCACTCCTTTTTTATTTTAACTTCAATTTGAAAATTATTTAACTAAAACTTTCCAGGCTTCTTCGATTTTACTTTCCAGTAAAAACTGCTGAGCTTCCAGATGGATATTCTCATCTGCATGGAATTCCCCTGCCGGAAGTATTTCTACATTGGCAAGCATTCCCAAGTCATTTCCTGTAAATATTTTACTGTATTTGACAGAGTCCGGCAGAAGATCAAACCCTATTCCTTTTGTAACCAACGGTTTGGGAACCTCAAAAAGGCTGCTCTCATTGCTTCTGGAATAAAAGTTTCCTCCTAAACGGGCCACCATATCCAGTTTTTGCTGATCTAAATTTCCTGCTTCATTCAGATATTCTTCTCTGATATGAATTTTCTGAACCTCACAGATGACAAGATTTCCTGCACCGCCCTGGTCTCCCAGAGATTTAACTTCTAAAACTTTACATTCAAAGTTGACGGGACATTCTTCAATCAGTTTAGGCTGTACCAGATCTGCATCTTTCATGGTTAAACCTGATTTGATAAACTCATTGACTCCGGTTTCGTATTCCGTAGAAGCCAGAGAGATTTGCTGTACTATTGGAAAATTTACTGTTCCGATCACTACTTCCGGAACTTCCAGAACATTTTCCAGAGTATGTTTAGTGGTATTGTCACGTACTCTCCTTGATGGTGAAAAAATCAAAATTGGAGGAACTGTACTGAACATATTAAAAAAGCTGAACGGAGATAAATTGATAGTTCCGTTTTTATCTACAGTAGAAGCCAGAGCAATCGGACGCGGAGACACAGCGGTCTGCATGATGGTCTGGAGCTGTACGGCGGATAGTTCGGAGGGTATTACTGTTTTCATTGTTTATTATTAACCACAAAAGTCACAAAAGTTTTTTAAGTAAAATCAATTGTTTTTAAAGTTCAAAAAAGCATATTGTAATACTTATTTACAAAAGTTTCCTGGCCTTCATGATATAAGTTTTTTACATTAAAGTTGACTAAGATTCCTTTGGGTTTCTTCATTAAATTAATATAATTTAAAATTTGAGATCGGTGAATATCATTGAATTCCACAACCGATTTTAGTTCGACAACAATTAAATCTTCGACGAGAAAATCACAAAAGAAATCACAACTCATTTCTTTCTCTTTATAAATTACCGGAATTTTTAGCTCAGATTTAAAATTAATATTTCTCAATCTGAATTCTTCTTCCAGGCATTTATGATAAACACTTTCTAATAAACCAGCACCTAAAATTTTGTGAACTTCTATGCAGGCGCCATTTATCTTATAAGTCAAATCAGTTAAATAGGACTGGGTGATCATGAAATCTTTTGTGACTTTTGTGGTTGAAAGATATTATACCGTTGGGATAATTTTACCGGAAACCTCACCAAAGCCAACTCTCACTCCATCTTTTTCAGCCCAGGCTTTCATGGTAACGGTATCGTTGTCTTCAATGAATTTTCTTTCCTGTCCGTCTTTCAATTGTATAGGATTTTGTCCTCTCCAGGTCAGTTCCAGCATGGACCCGAAAGATTTTGGATCGCTTCCTGAGATGGTTCCGCTGGCATATAGATCTCCAACTTCCACATTACATCCGTTTATGGTATGATGCGCTAATTGCTGAGCCATATTCCAGTACATGAATTTATAGTTACTTTCTGAAATCAGGTTTTCTTCACCGTTTTCAGGTTGCAGATAAACTTCAAGATTGATATCGTAATTTTTGTCACCCTCAAACTTTAAATAGTCTAAAACTTCAGGATCCTGCTTTGGAGAAGCTGTTCTGAAAGGTTCTAGCGCTTCAAGGGTAACAACCCATGGAGAGATAGATGAACCGAAGTTTTTCCCAAGGAAAGGTCCCAGCGGAACATATTCCCAGGCCTGGATATCTCTTGCCGACCAGTCATTGAATACTACCATTCCGAAGATCGCTTCTTCAGCATCTTTTGTAGAAATGCTTTCACCCATTTCTGAGTTTCTGTTCAAGATAAAGGCCATTTCCAGTTCAAAGTCAAGCTGCTTGCTTGGCCCGAAAAGCGGTTTTTCTGCGTCTGCAGGTTTTGTCTGGCCTTTCGGACGGTTAATTTCTGTTCCTGAAACTACGATGGAGGAAGCTCTTCCATGATAGCCTACCGGAAGGTGTTTCCAGTTTGGAAGCAGGGCATTGGCCGGGTCACGGAACATTTTTCCAACGTTCGTAGCGTGTTCAATGCTGCTGTAAAAATCCGTATAATTCGGGATGTGCACAGGCATCATCATTTTTACTTTGTCAAGGTCATAGAAAGCATCTGCAATGGTTTTTTCGTCTTTTGACAGGATCGAACCTTCCTGCAGGAGTTCCTGAATTCTTGTACGCACGACATTCGTTACAGGTTTTCCCAGCTCAATAAACTCGTTGATGGTATAGGCTTCAAAAACATTATCGTCCAATCCTTCAATATTTTCAAAATATCCAAGATCATAAAGAGTGGCAAGATCAACAACCTGATCTCCGATCCTCGTACAGCATCCGATATATTCTTTATTAAAAACTGCTACTCCGAAAGGAATATTATGTATAGAAAAGTCTGAATCTGAAGAATATTCTACAAATGATTTCATAATTTTTTTGGAATTAAATTAAAATGGTAAGACTGCAAATCCATATGGATCTGCAATCCTGATTTTGTGGGAATTATTTCTTTTTGGAATAAGAGGCCTCATCTATCCATCTGTCTTTGGTATTAACATCAATAAGATACAGGATATTATCCTGCTTCGTCAATAGCAAAGTTTTGGTTACAGGCATCGGAACTTTTTTGTTTTCAAGTTTATCCGCTCTCAGAGAAAGAATGTTTTTTTTCCTGATGATATCTCCTGTAAAAACATTTGAACTGCTTTCGCCGGTAGCTTTATCATCAAAAACTTCTACATAGGTAGCTTCTTTTCCTTTAATAACAATAAAATCTCTTTCCGTATGATCCTCTGCATCTTTAATGAAGACGAACTTCTTATTGTCAACATTTACATTTTCAAGATGCTGATTGATGCCTTTTCTTTCTTCCAGACGGTTAAGAATTTCATTAAGAGTTCCATACTGTGCATTAAGCCCTAATGTTCCGAAAAATAAAATCCCGATAAAAAGTTTTCTCATAATGTGTGTTTTAAAAAAAAGTTTTGTCAAGATTCTTTATCCTGACAAAACTTAGTATTCTATTTATAAATTAAAGATTTCCTCTTCTTTCCTGCTCTCTTTCCAATGCTTCGAACAACGCTTTGAAATTTCCGGCGCCAAAACTCTGTGCACCGTGTCTTTCAATAATTTCGAAAAACAGAGTAGGACGGTCTTCTACAGGCTTCGTGAAAATCTGAAGCAAGTATCCTTCTTCATCATGATCAATAAGGATGCCTAAGTCCTGTAATTTTTTAAGATCTTCATCAATATGGCCAACTCTTTCAGGAACCATATCATAATAAGCCTCTGGTGGAGCGGAAAGAAACTCTACTCCGCGTTTTTTTAATTCGGTTACAGTGTGGATGATATCTTTGGTAGCTACAGCGATATGCTGTACACCCTCTCCTTCATAAAAATCAAGATATTCTTCTACCTGAGATTTCTTTTTACCTTCTGCAGGCTCATTGATCGGGAATTTGGCATATCCGTTTCCGTTGGACATTACTTTAGACATCAATGCAGAATATTCTGTATTGATCTGCTTGTCGTCGAAAGAAAGGATATTCACAAAGCCCATTACTTTTTCGTACCATTCTACAGTAGGAATCATTCTGTTCCAGTCTACATTTCCTACACAGTGGTCTACGTATAATAAACCTGTTTCTTCAGGGTTATAATTGCTTTCCAACTTTTCATATCCGGGCATGAAAGCTCCTTTGTAGTTTTTTCTTTCGATAAACATGTGGATGGTTTCTCCGTATGTGTAAATTCCGGACATTCTTACCTCACCGTTCTCATCCGTTAAAGTTACAGGCTCCAAATATGGTTTTCCGCCTCTCTTGGTTGTTTCTTCAAAAGCCTGGTAAGCGTCATCTACCCAAAGTGCCAATACTTTCACTCCGTCGCCATGTTTTTTTACATGCTCACTGATAGGTGAATCGGATTTGAGCCCTGTTGTTAATACCAGTCTTATTTTTCCTTGTTGAAGAACATAAGAAGCACGGTCTCTTACTCCTGTTTCAGGCCCTGCATAGGCTACAGACTGAAAACCGAATGCGGTTTTGTAATAATGGGCAGCCTGTTTAGCATTTCCTACATAAAACTCAATGTAATCTGTACCGTTGATCGGTAAAAAATTCTCGGCTTGAGCAATTTTTTCGGCAAATGTAAGTGTTGACATATTTCTATTTTTACTTTTATTTTTATGTATGCAAATTACAAAAAACTTAGAAATAGTGAAAGCATTGAAATGGATTGATTAAATATAGTTAACATAAAGTTAAAAAAGAGTTCATTTAAGTATATTTAAGTTTTCTTATAATGGAATTTGATATTTATCTTTGAGATACAAAGAACAAGTGAAAAAAAAATATTTTCGAAACAGGAAAGCCGTAGAATCTTCTACGGCTTTCTTTTATTTATCTATTTCGAATTTTCTGTTGAGCCTTCCTGCATCAGGATTATAGTTGTCCCAGATTTTCCATACATTGTCTATTTTACGGATAAAATAGATCTGGGTATTGAGCTGGTTAACGAAATGTTCTTCACCAGTTTCACCTACTTTAAACAAAAGATTCCAGAATTCCTGAGTTTCCAGTATTTTTTTGTCAGGTTCATCAGTGACAAGGTGAATATCAAAAACTTCATAGTTGGAACGGTTGTTTTTAGTGACCAGCTGAAAATCCCTTTCACACAATTCTTTGCTGAACTGTGAAGTTCTTTCTAAAAATGGTGAACCGTCAAAGACCAGCTCTTTAAAAATCTCGGGTTTATGATCGGGAAAATTCTTATAAAACTCAAACGTGCTGGCACAATAGTCATATACCATTTTCGTAAACAATTCCAGGCTGCCTGCCGGTTCTTTATCCGGGCTGTTCAACTTTAAGGACTGTATGTAGTGGTTTAAATCTTTGTAACCCAGGAAAATACATATTTTGTCCAGTGTTTTCAGGAACCTGAGGTCATTATGGGTTTTGTCCTGATAATCATTTTCAAAGAAGCGCTGGAGAGTAACGTGTGATATTGTATTTCCTATTTCAAATTTTTTTCCTCCTTTCAGTTCTTCAGCGTCAGACAATTCATCTTTTATAATTTCAGAGAGAATAATATAATGGCTTCTTTTCCATTCACTCACATTCCCCAAAACAGAATTTTTTACTTTCGAATGCTTTTCAACTTCTTCTCTAATCGAATTATATATAGTTTTCAATTTCCTTTGGTTTTGAATGAGTTTATCAAAAACACTGCCAAAATGTTAAAGTTTTTTTTACAGCCACTTTGCTCTTGTTGATAATATTGTTATTTGGCTGCGATACATGTTTAAAAAAAATACTAAGAAAATTCCTTACTGTTTAAATCTTTCATATGCAGCTCTCTCCAGCATTTCCCGGTCATCAGGGTGTGCAATGCTGATCAGTTCCTGAGCTCTCTGGCGGAGATTTTTACCATATAAATAAGCTGTACCATATTCTGTAACTACATAGTGGATATGCCCTCTTGTTGTCACAACACCGGCTCCCTGTTTAAGAAAAGGAACGATCCTGGAAACTCCTTTTTTGGTTCTTGAGGTAATGGCAATAATGGGTTTTCCATCTTCACTTAAAGCTGCTCCTCTCATAAAGTCCATTTGGCCTCCGATTCCGCTGTACTGCAAAGTTCCGATAGAGTCTGCACATACCTGTCCGGTGAGGTCAATTTCAATGGCGGAATTGATGGCGACCATTTTTTTGTTCCTCATAATATTAATCGGAAAGTTCACATCGCTTACGTCTTTGAAGGCAAAAACGGTATTGTCATCCACATAGTCGTAGAGTTTTCTTGTTCCGAAGCAAAAGCTTGTAATGGTTTTATTATCATTATAACCTTTATACTTGTTATTGATCACATCATTCTGGATCAGGTCTATAACCCCGTCGCTCAGCATTTCCGTATGAACTCCCAGATCTTTATGATTGGTTAAACATTTCAGAACCGCATCAGGAATGGTCCCGATACCCATCTGCAATGTGGATTTGTCTTCAATAAGTTCTGCTACATTTTTTCCGACAAGCATTTCTTCCGGACCAACCTTTGAACCGTAATCTACGGTTGGAAGTTCTTCCTCATGCCATACGAGCTTATGGATCCTGCTGATGTGAATCATCCCGTCTCCGTGCGTTCTTGGCATCAAAGGGTTGACAATAGCAACGATGAGCTTAGCAGTATCAACAGCTGCCCTTGCAACATCTACAGAAGTTCCCAAAGTACAGAAGCCGTGTTTGTCCGGCGGAGAAACGGTCACCAGGGCAACATCCAGCGGCAGAATATTTTTTCTGAACAGAATAGGAATTTCGCTTAAAAAAACGGGAACGAAATCTCCCCGGTCCGAGTTCACTGCATCCCGTACAGGTGTTGATACGAACAGTGAATTAACAAAAAAACTGTTTTTATATTCGGGTTTTGCAATTTCTACATTTCCCTGTTGGGTAATGGAAACCATCTCTACATTTTCCAGACGGTGAGACTGTCTTGCCAGCTCATCAATAAGATAATTGGGAGTACAGGCACTCCCGTGGAAAAATACGCGGTTTCCGCTTTTTACAGTATATATGGCTTCTTCTGCACTAATATAATTGTACATAATGAAATTTTTATGAGTGATTTTTTTATTCCTGAGAACGGTCTTCCATGGTTTTATCGGATTCTTCCAGCCAGGAAGTTTTATAGGATGGATCTTCCACTTTTAAAGCTTCTTCCGTAATTTTCAACGGACGGAAAGGATCTACCATTACCGCATATTCTTCAGTGAATTTTTTGCCGATGCTTCTTTCCATGGCCCCCGGATGTGGTCCGTGTACAATTCCTCCTGGGTGGAGGGTAAAGTCCATCAGGTCGATATGGTTGCGGCTCATGAAATCACCTTCTGTATAGAATAAAACCTCATCAGAATCAATATTTGAATGGTTATAAGGAGCCGGTATAGCCAATGGATGATAGTCATACATTCTGGCACAGAAAGAGCAGACTACGAAATTATGGCCTTCAAAATTCTGGTGTACCGGTGGCGGTTGGTGAATTCTTCCGGTGATTGGCTCAAAATTTTTAATATTGAATTTATACGGATAGAAATATCCGTCCCATCCCACAACATCAAACGGGTGCGTTGCATAAATAAAATCTGTGATCTGGTTTTCTTTTTTTACTTTAATTAAAAATTCTCCTTTTTCATCCTTAGGCTCTTTAAAAACCGGAGGAATCATGTCTCTTTCGCAGAACGGAGAATGTTCCAATAGCTGCCCGAATTCGTTTCT
Source organism: Chryseobacterium sp. UF-81 (assembly GCF_058245105.1). Classification (NCBI taxonomy): domain Bacteria; kingdom Pseudomonadati; phylum Bacteroidota; class Flavobacteriia; order Flavobacteriales; family Weeksellaceae; genus Chryseobacterium; species Chryseobacterium sp. UF-81. The sequence continues at coordinate 105,837 of NZ_JBSIBX010000007.1, forward strand.
GTATCGTTTCGGAGTGTAAATAGGAGAGTGGCTTTCAAGCACAAAAAATACGGTGTCTTCTGATTTTAGTTCTACCTGATAAATGGTTCCTCTTGGGATGATGAGATAATCTCCGGTGACAAATTCCAGATCTCCAACAAATGTTTTCAGGATCCCTGTTCCCTGGTGAACATATAAAAGCTCATCACATTCAGCATTTTTGTAGAAATAATCCATAGACTTTCTGGGTTTTGCCAATCCCATTTTCAGGTCATTATTCATCAGAAGGATTTTTCTGCTGTCCATGAAATCATCTTCTGGTGTTACATTCATTCCCTTGAACATTCTCGGAGCGACGTTTTTTTCCACCGCGATCTTTGGTGTAACATCTTTCGCCGGTCCTATTGATTTGATCTGTGTAGGTCGGTGTGTATGGTAGAGCAGTGAGGAAATTCCGTGAAAGCCTTCCGTTCCGAAAAGCTGTTCATAGTAAAATTTATCTTCCGGCGATTTGAAAATCGTATGTCTTTTTGGTGGGATATTACCCGCTTGATGATATCTCATTTTACTTTTATATCTAGTTTCTCAAATTTAATCATTTTTCGTGAATTGATTCCAACAACATTTGTCATGGTGTTTTGTAATTCAAAAATAATTGTTAGATTTGTCTAACAATTATAATTTCATGAAGCGAATACTATTTTCTGTTACTCTTTTATCTTCTTTTTGTTTTTCTCAGGAAACAGACAGCCTGGATGTACAGCAAGCTATAAAAACTGATTCAGCAACAATTCCTAAAACAATAATCAAGATGAGTACTATTGAAGATGTTGTTATTACCGGAACCATAAAGCCTTTCAGCAGATCAAAAAGTCCTGTAGCCGTAGAGGTTTACAGTCAGAAGTTTTTTCAGAAAAATCCAACACCTAGTATTTTTGAAGCCATTGCGATGGTGAATGGAGTAAAGCCGCAGCTCAATTGTTCAGTATGTAACACGGGTGATATCCATATCAACGGTCTGGAAGGGCCTTATACGATGATTCTGATCGATGGAATGCCTATTGTAAGTTCTCTTTCCACAGTATATGGTTTAAGCGGGATTCCGAACAGTCTTGTTGACAGAATTGAAGTCGTAAAAGGTCCCGCTTCTTCTATTTATGGTTCAGAAGCAATGGGAGGGGTAATCAACATTATTACCAAAAATGCACTGACAGCTCCTCGATTAAGTGTTGATCTGATGACGAGCACATGGAGTGAAAATAATCTTGATGTTTCAACGAAATTTAATGTGGGGAAGAATGCTGCGTCTTTACTGAGCATCAATTATTTCAGCTTTAAAGAAAAGATAGATCAGAACAAGGACAATTTCACAGATGCAGCATTGCAGAGCAGAGTTTCTGTTTTTAATAAATGGAATTTTAAAAGAAAGGAAAACCGCCAGGCAAGTTTTGCGCTGAGGTATTTATACGAAGACCGTTTTGGAGGTGAAATGCAGTGGAACAGATCGTACCGTGGAAGCGGAGATGTATATGGAGAAAGTATTTATACCAACAGAGCGGAAGTGTTTGGGCTGTATCAGTGGCCTTTGAAAGAATATATTGTTACCCAGTTTTCTTATAATTACCATGATCAGAATTCTTTTTACGGCAGCAATCCGTACGATGCATTGCAAAAAGTGGCTTTTGCCCAGACCTATTGGAGCAAGAAACTTGGGAAGCATGACCTGACGAGTGGAATTACCTTTAAAAGAACATTCTACGATGATAATACACCCGGAACCTTATCTGGCGACGGAGTGACAAATGCACCAATGAAATCGCCGATCTGGGGTGCCTTTGTGCAGGATCAGTGGGAAATTAATGATAAGAATACTTTACTGGTTGGCTACCGTTTCGATTATGACAAAATCCATCATGAAGTGCATTCCCCAAGGCTGGCATGGAAATTTTCCCCGAATCCATATCATACGCTGCGATTCAATTTTGGAACAGGATTCAGGGTGGTGAATCTGTTTACAGAAGACCATGCTGCACTGACCGGCTCTCGTGAGGTATTGATCCGGTCGGATCTGAAGCCTGAGAGATCCGTCAACGGGAATTTGAATTATATCTGGAAAATTCCGGTGGGAGGCCGCTTGCTCCAGTTGGATGCATCTGCATTCTATACCTATTTCAGCAATAAGATTGTAGGCGATTTTGATACTGATCCAAATAAAATTATTTATGATAATCTTAATGGATACGGAATTTCGAGGGGAGCTTCTCTGAATGTAGATTTCAGTTTCAGTTTTCCTTTAAGCGTCAATTTAGGAGTGACCTATCTTGATGTCTATCAGAAATTCGATGGGGAAAACGAAAAATCACAACAGCTGCATGCCCCGAAATGGAGCGGAACCTACAACCTTTCTTATAAGTTTACGAATGACCTTACTGTAGATTTTACAGGACAATTCTATGGACAGATGCGACTTCCTGTACTGCCGAATGATTACCGCCCTGAATATTCGCCTTTCTATTCCTTAGCTAATATCCAGATTTCAAAAAGTTTCAGATCTGGCTTTGAAGTGTATTGCGGAATTAAAAACCTGTTCAATTTTACTCCGAAAGACCCTTTGATGAGACCTTTTGACCCATTTGATAAATATGTGAATGATCCCATCAGCAATCCCAATCATTACACTTTTGATACGGCTTACGGATATGCGCCGATGCAGAAGATCAGAGGCTTTCTGGGAATAAAATATACCTTGAAATGAAAATTTTTATTTTATTTTTAATGTCAGTGCCCTGTTTTTATCTGTCTCAGATGAGAACAGGCACTTTTTCTGATCTTGAAACCTCCATGAAAAAAGATCCGAAACCGATTATTATCCATTTGTATACCGAATGGTGCTCAGTATGTAAAATAGAGAAGCATGCTTTGAATGGCAACAAAGAAACCGTAGATCTGATCAATAAAAACTTTTATCTGATCAATTTTGAAGCTGAAAAAACGAAAGAAAAAATAAGTTTTTTTGGACAGGAGTTTGGATATCTGCCGAATGGAAGCTCCGGAATCCATGAGTTGGCGCTGGCTTTATCTAAAAATAAGGATCAGCCTGTCTATCCTTTGTGGATCGTTCTGGATAAGGACCAGAAGTTAGTCTATTATCATGAAGGTCTGATGACGCCTGAAATAATGAAGCAGAAACTTTTGGAAATTTCTGCTTTGTAGGTGTTTTCTCTTGGTTTGCATAAGCCGTAAAGTTATTTTGTTTATTGCTGTTTTTTTTCTCTCGCTGATTATGCAGATTGTGCAGATTTTTTCTCGCTGTGAATAATTTGTAATGCAGCGAAATCTTTAAATTCTTCAGTCTTTGTTTTACGTAAACTGCAAAGTTATTTTGTTTATTGCTGTTTTTTTTCTCTCGCTGATTATGCAGATTGTGCAGATTTTTTCTTGTTGTGAATAATTTGTAATGCGGAGAAATCTTTAAATTCTTCAGTCTTTGTTTTACGTAAACTGCAAAGTTATTTTGTTTATTGCTGTTTTTTCTCTCGCAAATTGCGCAGATCGGGTAGATTTTTCTTGTTGTGAAAAAATTGTACTGTGGGAAAATCTTTGAATTCTTAAATTCTTTAATCTTTGAAATTAATTCTCCGCATCAATAAGTACGGCAAGCTGAATACACATTTCATCCGATCGGTTGCTCCAGGCATGATTGGTCCCTCTTTGGATAACGATATCTCCGGGTTTGAGAAGCGTTTCCCCTTCTTCCATCATCAGATAAAGTTCCCCTGAAAGGATAATAATATAGTCTAAAGTCTGTGTCTGATGCATCATAGGATGAGGTGCTCCCGCTTTGAATCCTATTCCCAGGTCTTTATCCGGTGGAATGACGACATAGCGGAAGTAGGTTCCGTTCTTGGGAGTTTTTGGAAAGCCTGTATTGGGGATTCTCGTCTCAAAATCTAATCCTGCCGGCATTGTCCGGGTATTCCAGATATCTGAGATGATTAGGCCGGGAAGATGCTCTACGGTATTTTCTGTCTGCTGATCTTCAATAATGACAGATTTTCCGTCTCTGATTCCTGTTACAACGCGTCTTGGTATTGTGTTCATAGTTTAATGTTTCATAATAAGTTTATGGCCTTGAGTCTGATTGTTTTTCAGAATAGAATGAGCCCTTAAAACTGTATCCAGAGAAAGGTCTCCCATTATTTTGTAATTGGGTGGATTGACCGTTACATTTTCAATAAGTCTTGAAATTTCTTCCAGACTTCCTTTGTAATATTGATAATCTTTGTTTATGCTGTAGGAATAATTGGAAATATTCATGATCAATGTTCCTTTATTGAAAAGGATTTCGTGAGCATCTTTTGTGACCAGTGCGGTGACATCTGCATACGTACCGTTGATTTTTAAAACTTCCGCCGTGATTTCAGACATATAATTTCCCACAAGATCAATTCCGAAGTCGAAAAGCTGTTCATCGTTAGCTTTTAAAAGATTTTTGGTGAGGTTTTCCTCTTTATAATTGATGATCTGATGATTTTTTAAGCCCATCCCAATAAGAATCTGTCTGTTTTCTTCACTTCCAACCGTAGCTATGATCTTTTGGAACTGATTAGCCAATAAAAATTTGATGACAAATGAACCGACCCCGCCTGTTGCTCCGGTCACCAAAACGGTATCACTGCCACTCAGTTTTAAACGTCTGACGATCTGCAGGGCAGTAAGTCCCGCAGAGGGAATGCCGGCAGCCTGTTCAAAAGAAATATTTTCAGGCTTCAATGCCACAATAGCTTCGGGAACGGCAATGTATTCTGCATAGGTACCGTTGCTTCCCATAGATCCGCTTCCGCAATATACCTCGTCTCCGATATTGAACTGGTGGGCATCTGCTCCTCTTTCTACCACAATACCGGATAGCTCACGGCCCAAAATGGGTGATTTGAGAAGTTTACGTTCCAGCTCATTTTCGATCATCTGATAATCGATAGGATTGAAACCGCTGGCCTTGATCCGGATTAAAACTTCATGATTTTTCGGTGCAGGTTTTTCTATCTCAGCTTCTCCGAGCTGGAAATTTTTATTTAATACAATAGCTTTCATAAAAATAATTTGATGAACAAATGTAAAAAGAGAATAGTTTATATTTGCTACCAGTTAACTATTGGTAACCAGTTACCTTAATGAAACTATTATGGCAAAAATTATTGAAAACGGTATCGAAAGAGAGGCAAGCTGCACAGAAGAATTATTCGCTATGCGCGACAGCCTGGATGTTTTGGGCGGGAAGTGGAAGCTGATGATTTTACGTTACCTGACCAACAGAACCGACCAGCAGATCCATTTCAAAAAGCTGCAGCGGGGAATAGATGGAATTTCAGCCAAAATGTTGAGTAAAGAGCTGAAAGAACTGGAAGTGAATCTTCTGATCACAAGAACCATTCAGGATACCAAGCCGATTACGGTGATTTATGCTGTTACGGAATATGGCAAATCAGTTTTACCGGTCACGGAAACTTTAGTGAACTGGGGAATTATTCACAGGGAGAAGATCAAGGAGTCGATGAGCTAGTTTGATTTAAAGATTGAAGAATTTAAGGATTTAAAGATTTTTTCTCAGTACAAATTTTTCACAAAAAGAAAATTGTCATTGCGAACCTTAAGGTGAAGCAATCTAACAGTTCAAAAAAACAAGTTTATTAAGATTGCTTCGTCGCGTTGCTCCTCGCAATGACAAAAGGCTATTTCAAAAGCACAGCAATGATAGCCAGTATCGCCGGCAATGCCTGTACGAAAAATATTTTTTTTGTTGCAGAAACAGCTCCATAAATTCCGGCTACTGCTACGCATCCCAAAAAGAACAGCGCAATATTATCCTGCCATTTTGGATCTTCAATTAAAAAAGACCAGATAAGTCCGGCGGCAAGAAAACCGTTATAAAGTCCCTGATTGGCGGCAAGCCCTTTCGTAGGCTTAAACATTTCTGCCGGCAGTGCGGCTTTAAATACTTCTTTTCCTTTGGTTTCCCAGGCGAACATTTCCATCCACAAGATATAAAGATGTTCCAGTGCAACGATGGCGATCAGAATTTTAGCAACAAGTTCCATGATTTAATGTTTTTTGACATTGTAAAACTAAAAAAATAAAGTTAAGTTTGGTTACTCAATTGCAAAGATGGATACTTTCAAAGCACATTTAAATAAATTTATTACGGTCACCGATGAAGAATATGCTTCCATATTTTCTTTTTTTAAGGAGATGGAAGTGAAAAAAAAGCAGGATCTGATGCGTAGCGATGAAATCTGCAGATCTATGTATTTTGTATCTTCGGGCTGTCTGAGGAAGTTTTTTGTGAATGAGAAAGGAACGGAACAGACCACTGAATTTGCTATAGAAAACTGGTGGATTACGGATACTTTTGCTTATGAAAGGCAGATCAAATCAGATTTCTGTATCCAGGCAGTGGAGCGTTCTTCCATAATTGTTATTGATCTTCAGCAGCAGGAGCTTCTTTTGGAAAAACATCCGGTCATGGAACGCTACTTCAGAATGATCTATCAAAGAGCTTATGCAGCATCGGAAAGGCGGATCCGTTACCTGTATGAGATGTCCAGAGAAGAGCTGTATGTACATTTCAGTACCCTGTATCCTTGGTTTATTCAAAGAATTCCACAATATCTTATCGCTTCTTTCCTGAATCTTACCCCGGAATACCTGAGCGAAATCAGAGCAAAATTACGTTCTTAAACCAGTTTAAGATTTTTACCGGTTTTAATCCGGAAATTTGTCATGTTATTAAAAGCCAATATCATGACAGACAAAAATATTCAGTTTCCGCAGCTATTTTTAAGAATTGCCATTGCTGTGACCATGCTTTCTGCGGTGGCAGACAGATTGGGCTTCTGGGGCAAAAATGCTGCATGGGGAAATTGGGCAAACTTCGAGGTTTATACAAGGAAGCTCACTTTTTTTCTCCCGGAAAGCTTAAGTGTATTTTCTGCTTATACCGCGACTTTTTTTGAAATCCTTTTCCCTCTGATGCTGCTTTTAGGCTGGAAAACCAGAATCGCGGCTTACGGAGCGGGCTTTCTGCTGCTGATCTTTGCTTTGTCAATGACCATCGCATTAGGAATTAAAGCCCCTTTGGATTACTCGGTCTGGGTAGGATGTGCAGGAGCTTTCTTACTGGCAGTTCAGCCGAAATATGTATTGAGTATAGATCATTTAACCAACAAATTATAGTATTATGAGCGCAAGATTAAACATTGCCAACGTAGATTCAGCAGCGTACAAAGCCATGTTTGGACTGGAAGGATACCTTCAGACCATTTCATTAAACCACATTCAAAAGGAATTAATCAAGATCAGGGCTTCACAGATCAACAAATGTGCTTTCTGTCTTGATATGCATACCAAAGATGCCCTTAAGTATGGTGAAACCACCCAGAGAATTTTCATTCTTAACGGCTGGAGGGAAGCGAAAGATTTCTTTACAGAAGAAGAGCAGGTGCTTTTGGCTATGACAGAAGAAATTACCCTGATCAGCGATAAAGGCCTTACAGAAGAAACCTTCCAGAAAGCAAAACAGTATTTTGATGATGCAAAGATTGCACAGATCATTATGGCTATTGTAACGATCAATGCATGGAACAGGATTGCGGTAAGCACCCATTCAGAAATTCCGAAATAGTTTTTGTTTATAAATTTAAACAACAAAAAATCCGTCTCACAATAATAAAGTGAAACGGATTATTTTTTATTTAGGACTTCTGCGTAATGCTATAAAAGCTAATAAATTAGATCTAATTATTTATTGAGTTCTTTTAAAATCGCTTCACCTACACTTTTTGCAGACTGAGGATTTTGTCCGGTGATCACTCTCTGGTCAGTCACTACATGGTTCTGCCAAAGTCCGGATTTTTCAAATTTAGCCCCTCTTTCTTTCAGTTTATCTTCAAGAAGAAAAGGAACCACATCAGTTAGTTTTACTTCCGCTTCTTCCTCATTGGTGAAAGCATTGATCTTTTTGCCGTCTACCAAATATTTTCCGTTGTTCAGTTTAATATTGACAAGACCGGCCGGACCGTGGCAAACTCCTGCTACAACACCGCCGTTCTCATAAATTTTTGAGGCAATATCCGCCAATTCCGTATTGTCAGCGAAATCCCACATGGCACCATGACCTCCAGCATAGAAGATAGCACCGTAATTGTTGGGATTTACCTGAGAAGGCTGTAAAGAATGATCGATCTTATTTTTGTATTCCGTGTTTTCCCAGAATTCCTTGTTTACAGGATCTTTCAAATCAAATCCGTCTACCGGAGGGGTTCCGCCTTTAGGGCTTACAAAATCAATTTCATATCCTGCTTTATGAAGGACTTCCCATGGATGAGAAACTTCGCCAAGATAATATCCGGTATCTTCACCGGTACTTCCTTTTTTGTCATGACTGGTTACGACAAATAAAATTTTCTTTTTCATATGTTTAGATTTTTGATGTTGTGCCTGAATAAATCCTATTGTAAACAGGGCTAAAAACATAAATGCTAATTTTTTCATAGAATATGTGTAGTATAAATTTGTGGTCTTTCCTGTAATTTTTCGTCAGCGATGGCTCCGAAAGCCTGAATATAAGGCTGCTGGTTATGCTGTGCAAGCCCTTCTTCACTTTTCCAGATCTCGTAGAAGATAAACTGGTTTTTATCTTCAACTCCCTGGTGAAGACTGTAAAGCTCACAGGCTTCTTCTTTTCTGGTTTCTTTTACCATATTCTGAAGAACTTCCAGTACTTCTGCCTGATGCTGATCTTTAGATTTTATAACTGCTGTAAGATAAATTTTCATAATTAAATAAAATTTTCTATGGATTGGTATTGGGGACTCCAGCCAAGCTCTGCTTTTGCTTTGTCAGAATTACATATACTGTTGGATGCAAACCCGAAATATCCGCCTGCAGGACCAAATGTATTGACTGCTTCCTGTACGCTGACAGACTGGGCAGGCTGTAAATGATATTGTCTGCTTATATTTTCTGCCAGATTCTTGATTGTTGAGGATCCGTTTTCTGCATAGTAAAGAGAGCCTGCTTTTGCTTTTTCCAATGCAAGTACATACAGATCTGCTAAATCTTCAATATGAAGGTTGGACCATACATTTTCACCTTTTCCAAAATAAACACCAAATCCTTTTTCCTTAGAGAAGTTGATTAAAGCGGGAAGCTGAATGCTGTCTTTTTTCAGACCCAACCCATCGCCATAAACCATAGTGGGTACAATGACAATGCTTCTTATATTTTTTTTGGCAGACTGAAGTATATAATTATTGATCAGTACTCTGGAAGCCATTTCAAGTCTCGGATTAAGGGGAATATCTTCTGTGTAGACAAAATCACTTTTTTCTCCGTTTTCTTTTCCTCCAAAAATAGCAGAGCCCGAGGTGAAAATAAAAGTTTTGCCGCTTCCCGCCAGTGCATTGATAAAACTGTCTGCAGCATACGCATCATCAGCAGAATCTGCTGTGTGGATAATGGCATCAGCATTGGAAATGGCAACATTCAAAACAGCTTCATCATGTATATTTCCTACAATGGATTCAATGCCTGATTGTTTCAGTTTTTCTGCTGCATCTGCATTGCGAACCAATCCTGTTACCCTGTAGTTCCTTTCTAATAGTTTCCGGGCAACGGTACCACCGATATAACCGGTAATTCCTGTTATCAGTATTTTTTTCATGAGACTAATTGAGATTTAAGTTCTTTTTCGAAAACATGTTCAAGGTGCTCTCTGTAAAGTTTCATATCACGCTCTATATTGGCATTTTTCTCTACATCATGGAAATGAAAACTTTCCATTTTTTCTAAAGAAACAAAGGCATTCATTCTGTGGAATCCAAATAACGGTCCATTATCTACGCTGGTTTCATTGAAGAATTCTCCCGGAAGCGTAAAGGCAGTTTCCGGAGCATTCCAGCTCGTGGTTACCATATATTTTCTTCCGCCCAGCATTCCTCCTGTACCATAATTGATTTCCGGAGTTTCGGCTTTTCTTCCGTCATTCATATAGATTCCTTTGGCATGACCGGCTGTGAAAACTTCGTCGATATATTTTTTGAAACCGTTGGGAAGCTGGAACCACCAGATAGGAGTGTGGTAGATGATAAAATCTGCCCAAACAAATTTCTTTACCTCTTCGTCACTATCAAATCCATCAGAAATCTGTGTGGTTTTTACCTCTACATTTTCAAATTTTTTAAGTACTTCTAGTGTATTTTCTGCAATAGTATTATTATATTTTCCTCCGGAATGCCCGAAATTTTGTCCTCCGTTGATGATCAGTACTTTTTTCATTGTATGATTGTTTAAATTTTATGATGCAAAGTTAGCTTGCTGTGTTGTATAATAAAAATAGCATAAATCATAACTAACTATTAGAATACTGATAGTTTGGATTGGTTCATTTATGTGAAATGTCATATTATCCGTTGATGACATTATCATTGTTCTCTTGTAAATTTGTTCGGCTCAATATAATGGATATGATACAGATTGCGGTTTTTAGTGATGTGCACGGAAATCTTCCTGCATTAAACAGGGTTCTTGAAGATATGGAGGAAAGAGGAATTCAGCAGAAATTCTGTCTAGGAGATCTGGTGGATTTTGCACCCTGGGGAAATGAAGTGATCGAAAAAATAAGAGAACTGAACATTCCATGTCTTATGGGGAACCATGATGAAAGAATAGCTTTTGATATTCCTGTCGTTCCTTTATCCAAGCATTCACCGGAAGAAACCCATGCAAGATCTATAGCGATTAATCATTCTAAGAAATATATCACCCCGGAGAATAAAAAGTTTTTGTCAGAACTTCCGTTTCACTTAAAATTAAATTATAAAATAGGGAAGAAGCATTGGAATGTTCAGCTTGTGCATTCAAGTCTGTCCAGTAATGATACTTATTTGTATGTATCTGAGCATGATGAGGTTTTTATCCGTATGCTGGAAGAATCTCAATCTGATATTGTTGTGATGGGACATACTCATTTGTCATTCAAAAAATATTTTGAAGCGGAAGGATGGGCAGTGAATTGTGGATCTGTAGGCCGTTCGAAGGAAGAAAACCGTCTTGCATCTTATCTCATTCTGACATTGGATGAGGAGCAGATCATTCCCGAGATCGTTCAGATAGCTTATCCGGTTGAAGAAACTGTCCGCGGGATTGAGGAAAGCAGAATTCCGGACTATTATGCTGCTTTTCTGAAAAATGAAAAAATATCAGCATTTTAAATTGAACTTTGCTTTTACAGAAAGGCGTCCTGATTTTAAGCTATTAAAATAGATATAAAAAGAAATTCTTGTGATATCAGTATTATAATTATTTTGTAATTTTGTATCATAATATTTATAACAAAGGTTATGGTCAATTTAGAATGGTACCGCACTTTTAAAGCGATATATAAAACCGGAACGCTTACCGGCGCTGCAGACTCTCTGTTTATTTCGCAGCCGGGTGTGAGCCTGCATTTAAGTTCGCTTGAAGCCTATGTAGGCTATAAGCTATTTGACAGGACCGGCAGAAAAATGATTCCGACCGAAAGAGGAAAAGTTTTATTTAATGCTGTTTCTGAACCGATTTCCAAGCTGGAAGATGTAGAGAAAAACTTTCAGAAATCTACAGAAAAATTAACTCCTACCATCAGCGTGGGAATGTGTTTTGAAACCTTTCAGACTACACTGGAGCAGTATGTTTCTACTTTGCCTTTCAATCTGATCATCAGCTTCGGAGAATATCCTGAAATGCTGGATCAGCTGGATAAAGGGATTCTGGACCTGATTATTACACCCAAAAAAGGAGTCTCACCTAATATCGAACATGAGGCATTTTCTTCTGAACAGATCATTCTTGTAGGCGGAAAAGATATAGATACGGAAAGTTTCCATAAGACTCTTAAAACAAAAGGTATTGAACATGCCGAAGAATGGCTGAAACAGGAAAAATGGTACGGAACGACCGGGGATATGGAGCATCTTTTTCAGTTCTGGATCATGAATTTCGGGCATAAACCTAATTTCCGTCCCAATTATATTGTCCCGAATTTATACTCCATCATCCGTTGTCTGAAAGGGGGAACCGGATTGGCCGTTATCCCTAATTTCCTCTGCAAAAATGAAATAGAGAGCGGGGAAGTCCAGCTGATCTGGGAAGGCGAGAAAAAACTGGAAAACACACTGTATTTCGGCTGCAGAAAGAAAACCAACTATCAGTCTGAAATTGATCATATCAAAGGATTATTCCGAAAGGTCATGGGTAAGAATAACCATGTCGCGCATTTGTAATCCGTTTTCATAAACAGGGAATGGGTAATTGTCTGTAAAGAAATTCTTACGTATTCTCTTTTTTATAAAACCGTTCTTTTCGTAGAATTTGATTTGCTGAAAACCAGTATCTGAAGTTCCTACGATTAAAGTTGTATAGCCATTTTCATGAGCAATTACTTTAGCCTTATCAATAAGAATACTGCCAATTCCCTGACTTCGGCTGCTTTCAATCACGGCCATATTTTTGATTTCCAATTCTGTACTGCTGTTTGGATGCAGCGCCATTACGGCAATGTTCTGCAGTCCGTCTTTTAAAAGGTAGACAGTGCAGTTAAAAATATATTGGTTGATGGCTTCAACGGTTTCGTCAGCCAGCAGCAGTAACTCATACGGAATATCAGTTGCCGGCTCTATCTTATTAAAAACAAAATTTTCCATTACAGACTCATATGGATAAGAGGGTAATCTTTTCCTGAACCATCCTTCTCCGATCTTCCAATTCTTTTGAAGCCCATTTTTTCATAAAACCCGATAGCTTGTGGATTCTGTTCGTTGACATCCACTTTGGTCAGTCCTGTAGTCTGCTTCATAAATTCGTAGAGTTTCTTGCCATATCCTTTTCCCCGCCTATCATGATGAATGAAAAGCATTTCCAGATTACCCTCAACTACAGAAGCAAAACCTGCTGCCTCTCCTTTTTCCAAAATCAAATAGACTTCCATATTCGGGAGTTAGTCTTCTGGAATAGCTTCTTTAAAATAATTAAAATCTTCAACAGAAAGGAAATCATGGGTTACTTTTACAGCAGATTCCCAGATCTCCATAATTCGTGGATAATCTTCAGCTTTAGCCAGCCTGATTTGATGGGACATTGTTGTGAGTTTACTGCAAAAATAGGGAAATTAGGTTAGAATTTAGAGTTTAGAAGTTAGAAGTTAGAAGTTAGAAGTTAGAAGAGGCGGGATGGTTTGAAATATTTTTCAACAGGCTCTAATTAGATTAAAAACAGTAAAAATGGTAAGCAGGATTTCCAAATTTTTATTGCAAATTTGTTAGGCTTTACATTAATATTAAAAATTAAATTAAAGAATTATGCAAAAGAAAACATATGCAGGACAGCCTGTAGTGACTTTAAATAACGGAGTGGATATTCCGGCTTTGGGCTTTGGCGTGTGGCAGATGGAAAATCTGGACGAATGTGAAAAAGCAGTGGTAAAAGCCATCCACACAGGATACAGAATGATTGATACAGCGGCTATTTATCAGAATGAAACAGCAGTGGGGCAGGCTGTGAAGGATAGTGGTGTAGGCAGAGATGAGCTGTTTATCACCTCAAAAGTATGGGTTCAGGATCATGGCTATGAAAAAGCAAAAAAAGCGTTTCAGAGAACACTGGACAGGCTGCAGATGGATTATCTGGACATGTACCTGATTCACTGGCCATATGGAGATTTCCTGGGAACCTGGAAGGCTTTGGAAGAATTGTATGCAGAAGGAAAGATCAAGGCAATCGGGGTATGTAATTTTACTGTAGAGAAATTAGAGGAACTGAAAGCCAATTCAACGGTTCATCCAGTGATCAACCAGATCGAGCTTCATCCGGTTTTCCAGCAAAAGGAGCTTCAGGTATATGACAGGGAAAACAATATCGTAACACAGCCATGGAGTCCTCTTGGAAACGGTAATGCAGATCTTTTAAACAATTCCCGGCTAAAAGCGATTGCTGAGAAATACAATAAAACTGTAGCACAGGTGATCCTGAGATGGCACCTTCAGGAAGGCTTTGTTGTCATTCCGAAATCTGTAACGCCTTCAAGAATTGAAGAAAACTTTAATGTTTTTGATTTCGAAATTACCGAGGAAGAAATGAATATTGTCCGTTCTTTAGATACAGGCAAAAGGCTGTTCTTTGATCCTAAAGATCCTGAGTGGGAAGAAAAGATGCTGAAATCCGTAGCGGATATTTAATATAGTATTACCCCATTTTCTCCCGCAGATCAAACGGAACACAGATTTAATATCAAGTCTGCTGGATCAGTTTGATCTGCGGGATTTTTTTTAATCAGATAACAATCATGAATGCAGCAAAATTTATAGAAAAACTGTCCACTTTCAGAAATGAGAAGGAAATAGACAAGGTTGAAAAATTTTTCAAAGGCAATGATGGCATTACAAAGCATTTTGGGGTCAGGTTCGGGGATGTTTTTAAAACGGCTGAAGAATTTTCTGCTTTGTCGCTGGAAGAAATTAATACGCTTCTGGATGATGATTTCTATGAAGTGAGAATGGGTGCGGTGAGTATCATGAGCCTTCAGGCGGGAAATAAAAAAACACCTGCAGAAAAGAAGAAAGAACTCTTTGATCTGTACTTACAACGTCACGACCGGCTAAATAACTGGGATTTTGTAGACCGCGGAGCAAGAAATATTATCGGAAACTACCTTATGGATAAGCCAAGAGATATTTTGTACCAGCTGGCCGAATCTGAAAATCCATGGGAAAGAAGAACAGCTATTGTCAGTACGCATGCTTTTATCAGGAAAAACGATGTTGAAGATACTTTTAAGATTGCTGAAATCCTTGTTCATGATCCTCATGAGTTGGTAAATAAAGCCGTTGGAAGCTGGATCAGGGAAGCAGGAAAGAAAAATCCCAAAAGACTGTATCATTTTCTTGATCAGTATGCGAGGACAATGCCTGCCGATACCTTTTCTTATGCTATAGAAAAGCTCGATCCTGAAATGAAAAAGCGGTTTAAGGAGCTGCGGAAGGAAAAATAAACGAATCACCTGTAGATGTTTGTGAGCAATATCATGCTTTATAAACTTAGCATATCAACCTTTATAAACTTAGCATATCAACAGATTTTTGTAAATTTTAAATAAAATAATTCCTATGTTCTGGCCGGATACACTCAGTAAAATTTTAGATGTAAAATACCCTGTAATTCAGGCTCCGATGTTTGGAGTAAGCACTCCGCAGATGACTGCAGCAGCTGCAAAAGCCGGATGTATGGGTTCATTGGCATTAGGAGACCTTTCTGCAACTAAATCTATTGAACTCATCAGAGAGACCAAAAAACTCACGGGTCAGCCGTTTGCTGTCAATATTTTTGTCCACGATATTCCTGAGCTAACGGATTCCTTAAGAGAAAAATTTGTTAAGGTCAAAGAGTTTATTACCCGGTTTGCAAAAGAAAATAATATAGAAGTTCAGCTTCCTGATCTTGAAGAGATCAAAGTGAATGGCTACCATGAGCAGATAGATACTGTTATTGAAGAAGGCTGTAAAATTCTGAGTTTTACTTTCGGAAACCTGGATGATAAAAGCATTCAGAAGCTAAAAGAGAACGGTATCACACTTATAGGGACCTGTACTTCCCTGGAAGAAGCATTAATCCTGGAGAAATCCGGAATTGATATCATTTGCGTGCAGGGAATTGAAGCCGGAGGACACAGAGGAACGTTTGATGCCGATAATATTCCTGAGATCGGGGGTATGTCTTTATTTTCTAAGGTTTATGATCATGTTAAAGTTCCGCTGATTTATGCGGGTGGTATTTATAATGGAAAAACATTAAGGGCTGCAAAAGAACTTGGAGCGCAGGGGTTTCAGGTCGGAAGTGTTTTACTGGCATCGCAGGAAAGTGCTTTACAGTTGTTTGAAAAAGAAAGACTGAAAAATGTAACAGAAGAGGATATTGTGGTGACAAAAAGCTTTTCAGGACGCTATGCGAGAGGAATTAAAAATAAATACATCGAAACTCTTGAAAACTCAGCATATATTCTGCCTTATCCCTATCAGAATAAGCTGACGAATGAATTGCGCAGGGTTTCAAAAACACTGAATAATCCTGATTTTGTAGGTATCTGGGCCGGGCAATCAATTCACGATTACAGTGAACTTTCTACAGAGGAGATTCTGAAAAAACTTATCGGAGATAGCGCAATGTCCTTTTAACTTGATCATAATTTTTATATTTTCGTGGATCAGTATCATCTTGTATACCGGAAGTCTGTTATTATAGAAACTTTTAAGGACATCAATTTGATAATTATAAAAATTAAAACCAACGAAAACATACATGAAAGTTTCAGAAGGAATCCAAAGATCACTTCCGTTCGGCTACCTTTTCCTTGTAGTGATGGGAATATTAAAAGAAAGTGTCTTCTACTATCAGATTGGCATTAATATTTTAAAATATTCAACGATAATGGATATTCTGGTAAGCCCGATCGCTACTTTAACATCGCATCCGGTAGTATTGATAGCCGTCATTGCGGTAGTAGTGTTTTCCTATGCTTTTCCGGCCTATTTATCCAAACAGGCTAATAAGAATAAACCATGGGCTATAAAAATGTCTGCTCTCAAGGATCATGAAAATATGAGTAAAGAAAAAATAGAGCAACATTTTACCAATATGTTTATAAGGTTCCTTGCCATGATGTTATTGTCTTTCTTTATAGGAATAGGGTATGGTGAAGGAATGGCATTAACCAAAAAAATAAAGGAAAACAGACTTAAATATAATTATACACTGGACTATAGTGATGGGAGTGCAGAAGAAATCTATCTGATAGGATCAAACAGTATGTATTATTTTTATCTGGCAAAGCGCAGTAAAACGGTCAAAATTACACCAATTGGATCAATAAAAAGCATCGAATTGACTAAGAACAAAAAGATAGAATAAAATCAGTGAGTAAATAAAAAGCTCTGAAGAATTTCTTCAGAGCTTTTGTTTATTATTTTGTCAAGTCCAGGCCACCAAAATTTCCGGAGCTCATCATCAGGAAAACACCATCAGTTTTATCCAGCGTTTCCCAATAGGCATGAAGTTCTTCGGCATTGGTAAATACCCTCAAGGCATCATTTTTGAACTTTTCTTTAATGAATTCCGGGGAAATAGGTTCCATTCTTTTGATCTTTAATGCATCTTCAGAATAGAAAACAATGGCTTCATCCAGACCGTCCATAGCATGATCGTATTGCTCAAGGAATAACGGATTTAAACTGGAATACGTGTGAAGCTCCAGAAAACCGTATTTTTTCTCTTTTTTAAACTGCTCGCAGAAAGCCTTAACTGCAGCTTTTACTTTACTAGGTGCGTGGGCAAAATCTTTGTATAGAATTCCCTGATCTTCTCTTTCTACTTTTTCAAGGCGTTTGGAAGCTCCTTTGAAGCTCATAATGGCTTCGTAGAAATCTTCATCCATAATACCCAGCTGTCGGCAGATATGCCTTGCGCCTTCCATATTCAGGAGATTGTGAGCGCCAAAAACAGAAAGAGGAACATCACCCATTTCCGTTTTTAAATATACTTTTCCATTGCTGATCTCATATTCAGGAGTTTTGTAAGGGATTTTTCTGAAATAATTTTCAGCTGCCTCCACTACCTTTACGACCTCTGCATCTTCTTCATTGTAGACCAGAACACCGCCGGGAGTAATGCTTGCAACGAATTTTCTAAACTGCTCTGTATAATCGTCAAATGTTTTGAATACATTGATGTGATCCCATGCAATACCACTCATTAAAGCAATATTAGGCTGGTACAGAAGAAACTTTGAACGGAGATCAATAGGAGAGGAAAGGTATTCATCACCTTCCAGAACCATAAAATCATTCTCCTGTGTAAGCTTTACCATGCAG
Source organism: Chryseobacterium sp. UF-81 (assembly GCF_058245105.1). Lineage (NCBI taxonomy): Bacteria > Pseudomonadati > Bacteroidota > Flavobacteriia > Flavobacteriales > Weeksellaceae > Chryseobacterium > Chryseobacterium sp. UF-81. The sequence continues at coordinate 123,770 of NZ_JBSIBX010000007.1, forward strand.
TCAAAACCTTCCAGCTGTGCACCCACCATAAAATCCACGTCTTTCCTGTGAAAGTTCAGCACATGAAGAATCATAGAAGTGATCGTTGTTTTACCGTGTGAACCGGCAATAACCACTCTTGTCTTGTTTTTTGACTGTTCGTAAAGGAATTCAGGATATGAATAAATTTTTAAACCCAGCTCTTTTGCTTTTGCGAGCTCAGGATTATCCTGATGCGCATGCATCCCCAGGATAACCGCATCAATATCCGCAGTGATCTTTTCCGGGAACCAGCCCATTTCTTGGGGTAGAATTCCTTTCTTTTCCAGTCTGGATTTTGAAGGCTCAAAAATAGCATCATCCGAACCTGTTACCTGATATCCTTTGTCTTTTAACGCAATAGCAAGATTATGCATGGCGCTTCCGCCGATAGCAATGAAGTGGGTTTTCAACTTTATTTATTGTTTTTTTTTACATTGTTATTAATAACCTCCTGGAAAGCATTCAGAATATTGTTCCAGTTCGTGGTAAAGTTCGGCATCATCATACTGGCGTCAGACTTGCTGCCTTCATTCGGTCCTTTCTTTACATTGATGGAAGTGGTCACATGATCATACAGCTTTTTGTGGTCTTCCTGTATCCTTCTGAAATTGTTCTGGGAAAGGGTCTGGTCCAGTTTCTTTAAATCTTCATCAGAAATTTTAAAGTCCTGTTTGTATTTTTTCCCCGCCTCCTCTAAAGAATAATGTGCATTATTACCTTTGATGAGTAAATTCTCGTACCTGGGAGCATAACCTCCGCTTCTGGAATAGCTTATATCAAAATCTGAATATACTTTCTGACTGTTACACGAAACTAATACCAAGACCGTGAATAAGATCCCTAATATTTTGTTCATCATTTTCAACTTACTTTAATTATTTGAATCCTTTTGTTCTAATTTTTTAGCTTTAAGTTCTTCATCATAATTGTGTAGTACATTGAAATCTTCTGTCTGCTCAATGGCAGTCATGATCTTTAATAAAATTTCCGGCGCTTTTTCATTGTCATAATCTATATCCAGAGGTGCCTTAAACTCCATGGTAGGTTTTACGCCGGTAACCTTTACCCGGAGGCCTTTCTTGTCAAATGCCCTTCTGAAACCGTTGATCTTGATAGGGATCACAATCGGGCGCTGATTTTTGACCAGCTTGGCTGTGCCTCTTCGTCCCTGGGCAAAAGCAGATGTAGTACCCTGAGGGAAAGTAGCTACCCAGCCGTTGTCCAAAGCTTTCATAATATTGTCAACTTCTGTGAGATCTACCATTCTGTTGACTGTTTTACCCTCTGCTCTCCAGGTTCTTTTTACCGTTACAGCGCCCGCAATTTTGAAAATCTTAGGAAGAATCCCTTTATTCATGGTTTCTTCTGCAGCTACATAGTAAAAGTCGATCTTTGGGTTCAGCAGGTAGATAGGGTTTTTAATTGTGTCCAGATAACCGTTGTTCACAGCGCAGAATGCATGATACATTGCTGCGACATCTGCAAAATAGGTCTGATGGTTAGATACAAAAAGCACATTGGAATCGGGAAGATCCACAAGATGTTCTGTACCGGTTATCCTTAATTTATTAAAGCCGTTGAACCTTCTGTAGGACACAACTCCTAAAATAAAAATGATAAACCTTTTTAAAAAATAAGGTGTTCCGAATGCATCGGTGAAAATATTTTTCTTCGCCATCTCTTAATTAAACACGATAGTGCAAAGTTACATTTTTTTCAACAACTGGCTAAACTCGCTCAATATCATTGCTGTAGCGCCCCAGATGATGTATCCGTTGAAATTAATAACCGGCACTTCATGTCCGGAAGCACTTGGCAGCGCCATAATTTCGGGATTATCCGGCAGGCTGAGAAAGGAAGTGATAGGAAATTCTATAGTTTCTACCGCTTCACTTTGCTGAAGAACGAAAAGCGGGTTCTTTTTAGTATACGAAATGTAGGGGTAAACATAAAAATTACTCGGTGGTATATAGATAGGAGACATCTCCCTGATTACCCTTATATAATGTTTGTCTATACCAATCTCTTCCGAAGTTTCACGTACTGCGGTCTCTGCAAAATCCCTGTCCATTTCCTCGCGTTTGCCGCCGGGTAAAGAGATCTGTCCGCTGTGTCTGTCGTGCTCGTTGATGGTTCTTTGGATCAGCGGGAAATACCATTCATTATCCTTTAAATAAAGAACAATGTTAACAGCTGCAAATTTTGGATTTTTTGCCAACACTTCATCATACGTAAATACAGGACGGGAAGGAGGCGAAAATACTCCATGGGCATTTGTTCCCGGGAGCTCTACATTTGTAATTTTCCTCAATAAATCTTTTCCAAAACTTTCCATACCTCAAATTTAGCAATATATACTGAAGAAAAGAATAGGCATTAACATTAATTAACCATTGAAAAAGATTTAAAAATTAAAGCTTAAAAAAATAAACGGCTAACAAAAGGAATTTTTTTATTCTGTGTAATTAGAGTTATTTTGTTTATTTAATTGAAAATCAATGTTTAGTATGCCGTATTTTTACGTAACTGAAACAGGTGATGCAGAAAAAACAGATTATAGTTACATTCAAAACTGTAAACCGTGATTTTGAAAATTTACACCTTAGCAGTGGTTTTTCATTTTGGTTTAGAATATACCTTTGTCATACTATTAACCAATTAATTTTTATCAAAATGAAAAACTTTATTACCGGTGTTTTTACACTAATGACTATGAGTTTCAGCTTCGCACAATCAAACATTGATGTGACTGCCCAGATCGGGAACTTGAATACTGCTACTGTTGATCAGACAGGTCTTTTCAATATCAACTCTCTTACACAGGATGGAAACCGGAATACGGCAGACATAGACCAGGTAGGCGCTCTGAATATAAATACTGCCCAAAGTATCGGAAACAGAAACTCAATTGATGCAGACCAAACTGGTCTCGGCAATACCAATGATGTAAGCCAAATGGGAAACAGAAACTCAGCAGTTACCTGGCAGCTTGGTGCATTTAACTCTACAGAACAAACCCAGATCGGAAGAAGAAATGAAACATCTTCTATACAGCTGGGGCTGGGAAATGCTGTATTACAATATCAGGATGGCAGAAGAAATGATGCTTCAGCAATTCAGTTAGGTATCGGAAATGATGCTTATCAGGTTCAGCTTGGAAGAAGAAATGCTGCCAGCGGTCTTCAGGTAGGAAGCGATAACCTTTTAGTACAGTATCAGGACGGTGATGATAACAGTGCCACACATGATCAGGTAGGTAATAATAATATTGCTGCTTCTGTTCAGATCGGGGATGATAATACGGCTATGGGAGTACAGGTTGGAAACAGCAACCAGCTATACCAAATTCAGTTGGGAGATTCCAATACCGCGATTGATGTTCAGATGGGTAACAACAACTTTAGCTGGGTAGCCCAAAGCGGAGATTCTCACATTCATGTAGGAACTCAGATGGGTAACGGAAATTCAATGGTTATTAATCAATCCAATTAAATATGTATGGTAATCTAAAATAAAAGGAGAGGCTGCGGTTTTCTCCTTTTTTAAGCTTTTCATGATAAACATACCCACAAACCGTGATTTTATATTTCTACCTGCTGGGTATGTTTTTCCGGATACTTTATCCATGTACCTTTATTAAAAATTAATACCATGTTTAAACCGGGGTGGGTTGCCTTTACACTTTTCGCCGTACTATATGTACAGGCACAGCAAGTAGACTGGGACAAACTCAACAGCAATACGGTTCTTGATCTTATGACAAGACAGCAGACAGAGCAGCAGGGACTTTACGGTTCCAGTATTATTCAGGTCGGAGATTATAACAATACGGAACTTTCTCTTAATGCCAGAACAAATATTGCCGTACAGCAGCTGGGAGACTTCAATACACTTTATTTTATCAATTCTTTTACAGATAAGGAAAATAAAACAGCAGTTACTGCACAGGGAAATAACAATATCATTGATATTACCGGAAGCAATACTATTTCAGACGGAATGCAGATCAATGTAAAAGGTGACAACAGAACCATTTTTATGAGAAATTATTAAAACAGAAGTCATGAAATTTTTATACTCCTTAAGACTGTGTACTTTATGTATCTTGCTTTCTACAATGGTTTGCGGGCAGGAAGATAAAAAAGTAAATGCCAGGATCGAAAGCAGTATCCTTGAAAATCAGATCAGGCTTAAAGCAGTTGTTACCAATAATATGGCAGTGTATAAAGAACTGAATTACCTTTTGATTTCCATTAAAAAAGGAAGTGCAGGAAATCTTTCCAACAACCAGCAGAGTGGGAAATTCTCCATCAATCCCAATGAAGTAAAAGTTTTATCCGAGATCAATGTTAATCTTGAAAAGAAAGATGCTCTGAAAGTTTTTCTGTATGTAAAAGATGAGGAAAGCCAGAAACTGATTGCAAAAGACAGTCTGGAACTCAATAATGATCTGTTCAAAAAGAAAACGGCCAGAGTAGAAGAAGACGCTGTCTTTGAACTGAAAGGCCTTACCATCGATGAAACCAAATCGAAGATCGGAAAAGATTTTTATGATCTTTTTTATCTTCAGTACAGCCAGATTCCCGACAAAAGCAGCAGTGCGGTTACCATTTCCGAACTTCCCCTTCGGGGGACCAGCGGCCAGATCAGCATCCAGATCGATGACAGAATTATCTACAGCTTCATGACCAATCCCAGTGATGATTATCTGAAAGAACAACTGGCTGCCAGCTTAAAATATATCAAAGAATTTAATGCAAAGAAAAACCTTATTAAAAATGAATTTATCTACTAAAAACGTCCGCCATGAAAACTTTTATCATTATTTTAATCTTTATTGCGGGTATTTTCTCCGGAAAATCTCAGCAGCTCGTTTATAAGCCAGTCAATCCGGCATTCGGAGGTGATACTTTTAATTATCAGTGGCTTTTAAGTTCAGCAAACGCTCAGAATCAGTTTGATGAAAAAGACGATCACAGCAGTTTCCTTGATAATATTAATTCTCTTGACAGTTTCAGCCAAAGTCTCAACAGGCAGGTGCTGAGTGAGCTGTCCAGGAAATTATTTGAAGATCAGTTCGGGGAAGGCAGTATAAAGCCGGGAAATTATCTTTTCGGATCACTTTATCTGCAGATTACTGCTACAGCCCAGGGACTTTTGATCAATATTTTGGATACCAGTTCAGGCGATCAGTCCGAGATCGTAATTCCAAAATAAAAAAATAACTAAAAACCAAACTTACCATGAGAACTTACACTTACACCAGAATTTTTTTCTGTACGTTCCTGCTGTGCTTAATGCAGGCCTGCAGTTCGTTCCTGGGTCTTCCTTCCGATCCTGAAAGATCCACTATGGGAGAGCTCACGCCCTCTACTGCCGAACTGAGGAACCTTCCTCTTCCCAAAGAAAAAATAGTCATCGGCGTGTACAAATTCAGGGACCAGACCGGTCAGTACAAACCCTCCGAAAACGGGAACAACTGGAGTACGGCTGTTCCACAGGGAACAACCACCATCCTTATCAAAGCACTGGAAGACAGTCGATGGTTTATCCCCATTGAAAGAGAAAATATTGCCAATCTTTTAAACGAGAGGCAGATCATCCGGTCCACAAGACAGGAATACATGAAAGATGCTGATAAAAACAGCCAGTCACTTCCACCTCTTCTCTATGCAGGAATTCTTCTTGAAGGTGGCGTGATTTCTTATGACAGCAATATCATGACCGGTGGCCTGGGTGCAAGATACTTCGGAATAGGAGCCTCTACACAATACCGCCAGGATAGGATTACCATTTATCTGCGTGCTGTTTCTACCCTTAATGGGGAAATCCTCAAAACCGTTTATATTTCCAAAACCATTCTTTCCACCAGCGTAAACGGCAGCTTTTTCAGATATATTGATACAGAGAGGCTGTTGGAAGCAGAAGTTGGCCTTACCCAGAACGAGCCTGTACAGCTTGCAGTAACTGAAGCAATAGAGAAGGCAGTAAGGTCTTTGATTGTTGAAGGTATCAGGGATAAAATATGGGGAAAATCATCTGATGATTTAACCGGTTACCAGGCTCTGATCAATGATTACAATAAAGAACAGGAGGACAATGTAGGCAGAACGGTGGGAAATAAATTTCCGGAAAATTACAGACAGAAAATATCCGTTTTTGCCAATGTGGAAGCTCAGAAAATTAAAGATGATTATGTAAACCCTAAAATGAATGCAGGCGGAAAGCTGGGGATAAAATACTTTATAAGTCCCAATTTCAATATAGAAACCAGCGCCAGCTATTTTACTTTAGAGAATCAAAATATTGTTAAAAGAAATTATATCGTTCCGGAGCTTAATCTTGAATTTCTTCTGTTCCCGAAGTACAGGCTCAGTCCATACGTTTACGGTGGAGCAGGAGCTATGTTTTCAAAATATAAACCTCAATACAAAGGACAGTTTGGCGGCGGGCTGGAATACATGATCGGAAATAATATGGCAATCCGGGCTTCATCACAGTATGATATCGGTTTTAAAGATGACTGGGAGGGAATGGTGAATGGAAAAAGAAAAGACCAGGCACTCCGGTTTGCTCTTGGAATCAATTTTTACCTTGGAAACAAATAAAAACATGAACTATGAAAACTTTAATTAAAATACTCAGCATATTCATCCTTACTTTTTGTCTGTTTTCATGTAATGAAGATCTTATAGAACAGGCTCAGACAGGATCATTGAAAGGAAAAGTTGTAAAACGGGGTACCAATGTACCCATTCCTAATGTGAAAATTTTTACAGCACCTACTACACAGACGGTTTTCAGCGGAACAGACGGCACATTCGAAATTGCCTCGATGCCGATAGGGAATTATTCTGTGAAAGCAGAGCTGTCTGGATATCTTACCAATTTTCAGGGTGTTAACATACAAAGTGAAAGCCAGGTTGTAACCGTGGTTTTTGAAATGGATGATGATGAATCGCTTAATTCTCCTCCTTCTGCGCCGCAGTTGCTAAGTCCGGTAGACAATGCAGTCAATCAACCCTTAAACGTTGAGCTGACGTGGACCGCTACCGATCCTGACACAGCCGATGTTTTAAGATATAGTTTAACAATTAAAAATAACCTCGATACGAATGTGATTCAGGTTAATGATTTGACGGCGAAGCATTATTCGCTTTCAAATTTGAAGTTTGGTGTTAGTTACTTCTGGCAGGTGTCTGTTTCGGACGGCATTCACCCGCCAGTTTTAAGCTCTGTCAGTAAATTTACCACCAACATGGTTCCGGCTAACCGGTATCATTATGTACAGAAGCAGAGCGGAAATTTTGTAATCATGTCAAGTGATGCGCAGGGGAATAAATTTCAGTTTACCAGTTCATCTTACAACAGCTGGAGGCCGAGGAAAAATAATAATGCCGGATTGATCGCATTTCTGAGGACCGAAGGGGGAAGTACCCATATTTATACGGCAAACCCTGACGGATCCAATCTTTTTAAAGTAACCACAGTACCGGCGGCAGGTTTTAATAATTATGAACTCGATTTTGCCTGGAGTACAAACGGCCAGGAAATTCTTTATTCAAATTTTAATAAATTATACAGGATCAATAAGGACGGAAGCGGGCTGACATTGGTTTACACCACTCCTGACGGAAGTATGATCTCTGAATGCGACTGGAGCTATGACGGCAGCAGGATTGCCTTAAAAACGAACGACTACAGCGGTTACAATACAAAAATATACCTGATTGATATGACCGGAAGTGTCTTGAAAACTATTGTTTCAGGAGTATCCGGAGCCTCAGGCGGACTGAATTTCTCTGTGGACGGCCAAATGCTAATATATACCAGAGATATGTCAGGGTACCAGGACGGAAGCGGAAATTACCGCCAGCTGGATTCCCATATCTTTATCTATAGACTGGTAAACGATACTGTTTATGATATTTCTGCAGAAAGCGAAAAACCACTGGGTACCAATGATCTTGACCCGAGGTTTTCTCCGAATAATGCCCAGATCATCTTTATGAATACTTCCAATGATAATATCTCGCAGAAGAATGTAATGGTTATTGATCTCAACAGTTCTATGACCGATCTTTCAAGAACATCTCTTTTCACCGATGGTGAAATGCCGGATTATGAATAGGGAAGGCGTGTGATGAGTATGGGTGTTTGAGAGGTTAGAGTTTAGAGTTTTTGGGGTGGGAAGTCTGAACTGAAATTTTTGAATGCTGAAATATTCAAAAGGAAGGTTGATATCTGGTGACTGAGGCTCCCGAAGCCACCAGTAATAATGTTGGTTTATAATTCACTTTTCACTTGCGAAGCAAAAATTCACCATTGACTTTCTTCACCCCGAAAAAATTCCAAACCTTCAGGTTTGGAATTTTTTCGGGGTGAAGTGAAATTATTTTTTCATCAGTCGATAATGTGGTTTTCTAAGGCATATTTTACAATTCCTACGGAATTTTTGGCATTTAGTTTTAAGAGAATTCTTTTGCGGTGGGTTTCTACAGTATTGATACTTATAAAAAGCTTTTCCGAAATATCTTTGCTGCTGAATCCGTCGCATATCAGTTTAAGGATTTCCATTTCTCTGCGTGTAAGGGGTTCTTTCATGTGCGGGTTGGGTTTTCCTTCCTCGCTGCTCATAAAGTTGATCATTCTTTCCTTGGCATTGTCACAGATGTAGATTTCGTTCAAAAGCAGAACATTGATGGATTTCAGAAATTCGTCGTATGTGCTGTTTTTGTCAAGGTAGCTTTTTATGCCTTTGTTAAAAAGCTTCCGGATGTCTGTCATATCGTAACTATTGCCTATGACAATAATTTTGATTTTTTTGTTTGTGGAGGTAATGTCTTCTACAAGTCTGAAAATCTCTGTAAGCATAAGCATATTGGAGCTTATAACCAGAATTTCCGGAGGATTTTCTTTTAATTGTTCAAATAAAGGTTCAAAAGAATTACAAATGTCAATCGTTTTAAAGATTTTGCTCTGTGAGAGCAGTTTTGATAAACCTTCTGTATACAGTAGCGGCTCATCAAAAATGATTAGTCTCGGTTTCATCATGGTTAGTTTTATTTATATAAAAATATAAAAAAAACTTTACATTTTAAATAAAAATAACAATTAATTGTAATTTTTTATAATAAAAACGATGATAAAATATGAATTTTATTGATTATTTGGCAAATAATTCTCTTATTGTGGAATTTTGAACGCTAATTTTAGAGTTATTGTAGCTGAAACCTAGTATTGGTGGTATTTATGATTAAATTAAAACTATAGTAAGAATTATTTAACTAACACGGTAGGGATATGTTTTACCGGGAAATTGACTGACCTGGCAATAAAACAAAATTCGCCTGCCCTGTGATGAAGTTCTTTTGCTTTTTCTATCATGGATTCTTCCGCCACAATCACTGTAGGATGTAACGTAACTGATGTAAAATGTCCGCTTCCATCCATTGTTTCGGTCATAGTTCCTGTTGCTTCATCCGTATAATGCATCACAATAATACCTTCCTCGGAGCAGAAATGGAGATACCATAACATATGGCAGGAAGAAAGTGAAGAAAGAAAGAGATCTTCGGGATTATGTTTGGTTTTATCTCCACGAAATGCAGGATCAGAAGAACCTTCAATGAGAGCCTTGTCTGCAATTTGAATCGTATGACTTCTTTCGTAATTTCTGTAGCTGCTGGTTCCTGTTCCCTTGTTGCCTGTCCAGGTGATTGTTGCTTTGTAGTGATGTTCTTTGCTCATTTTAGTAGAGAAATAAAAAAGTATCTGCTAAAATTAAGCAAATACTTTTAAAAGAAATTGGTGTTTTTCTTTCAATTCTTCATATCTGTCGTTGATCATGTGGCAGTATGGAGTAAATATTTTAGAATATTATTGCCTCCCGTTTGAAGCGAAAGAAAAATCCTTAGAAAAATAATTTGGCAAAAATAATTTGTACTGCAGGAAGCAGCACTATCATTTTGTTTATGTTTTAAACAGTGTAAAATATAAATAAAAAACCTCCAGTTTTCTGGAGGTTTAGAATTTTGTGTTAATTAGAATATCCAACCAATTCTTCTTTTTTCGAATTGTAAATCTTGTATTCTAAATATTTGAAAGAATCCCGTGGGATAATGGTAACCCATTTTTTATACTTCATAAACCATTTCATCTGGATGCTTTTGATTCCTTTGGTAAGGTAAGCTTCAACGAAAGGGTGTACATGCAGGTAAAGTTTTCCTTTATCCTTCTGTATAATATTCCTTATGGTTTCCTCCATTCTTTCCACGATTACGATCGGAGCTATAATTTCTCCGTCTTTGTTCGGGTTTTCTTCTTTGGTTTCGATCTGTTTTTCCGGACGGTTCCTTTGTCTGGTGATCTGGATCAGACCGAATTTGCTCGGCGGAAGAATTTTGTGACGTGCTTTGTCACGTTTCATTTCTTCTTTCAGATGCTCGTACAGATCCCTTCTGTGTTCAGGATTCTGCATATCGATGAAGTCGATTACAATGATGCCTCCCATATCACGGAGACGAAGCTGTCTGGCAATCTCGGTGGCTGCCATTTTGTTGACTTTCAGGGCGTGCTCTTTGTTTACAGAGGCTCCGGTTGTGATATTATTTCCGGAATTTACATCAATCACGTGAAGTGCTTCTGTATGCTCTATAACAAGGTAGGCACCTTTTGAACTTGGAATATTAACGTGTTTTCCGAAACTCTGCTTGAGCTGTTTCTCAACGTTGTAATATTCGAGAAGAGGAATGTGTGAATTGTAAAACTGGACAATATTCTTTTTTTCAGGAGCTATGACCTCCACGTAGTTGGTCATTTCGTCCGCCATCTGTTCATCGTCGCAGATGATGCTTACGAAATCCTGGTTGAAATTGTCCCGTAAAATAGCTGAAGCTTTGTCTTCTTCGCTTAAAACTCTGGCCGGAACCTTACTTTTCTGAATGTTTTTGAATGTGCTTTCCCATTTCTGGATCAGCTGATTCATGTCATTGTGAAGGTCTGCTACTTTTTTTCCTTCCGCTACGGTTCTTATGATGACACCGAAACCTTCAGGCTTGATGCTGTCAATAAGTGTTCTCAGTCTTTCTTTTTCTTCAGTTGTCCTGATTTTTTTAGAAATGGACACTTTGTTGTCGAAAGGGATCAGGACCAGAAAACGTCCTGTTAAAGAAACCTGGGTAGAGATCCTGGGACCTTTGGTGGAAATAGGTTCTTTAGTAATTTGAAGCAGAACAAGATCATCTTTTGCAATGACTTTGTCTACGGTTCCGTTTTTGTCTATTTCGGGTTGTATCTCGAAATTTTTTAAGCTTGAAGTGCTCTGTTTTTTAGAAATAGTATCTTTTAAAAACTTTCTGTAGGTGAGGTACTGTGGTCCCAGATCCTGATAATGCAGAAAAGCATCCTTATCGTACCCGATATTTACGAATGCGGCATTCAGGTTGGGTGCCAGTTTTTTTACTCTTCCTACAAACAGATCTCCAACTATAAATTCGCTTTTGTCCTCTTGCTCATGAAGTTCACATAGTCTTCCGTCTTCCAGTAGTGCAATCTTTGTAAGATCATCTTCATGCGAAACTATTAGTTCTTTCTTCATTTTGTATAAGATAAAAATTTATTAAGATTATAGGAAACTGGCGTATTTTTTAGCAAATAAATAATTTTAAATATAAGAATTTAGAATGAAACTGCTCTATATTTTTAAAAATATCTGCAATAGCCTTTTTTCCTTGGGAATCTTATAGTTGCAAACAAAAATATAGTCGGTGAACTCTAAATAAATAAAACCACCAACTATATTATTATATTGTAAACCTCGAAAAAAAGAGATTATTTTTTCTTATGTCTGTTTGCTCTTCTTCTTTTCTTTCTTTTGTGAGTTGCAACCTTGTGTCTTTTTCTTTTCTTTCCGCTTGGCATAATTTTAATTTTTTAGTAACTAGTTAATATTCAGTTAATTTTTATTTTACTGCGACTTTTGTTTTTACTTTCTCTACAAAAGATTTTGAAGGTTTGAAAGCAGGAATGTTATGAGCAGGAATCTCAATTGCAGTGTTCTTAGAAATATTTCTTCCTGTTTTAGCAGCTCTTGTTTTAATGATAAAAGATCCAAAACCTCTTAGATAAACGTTATCCCCATTATACATAGAAGTCCTGATCTCCTGCATAAAAGCTTCTACAACTTTCTGTGTTTCATTCTTTTCTGTTCCCAACTTATTTGAGATGGTGTTTACCAATTCTGCCTTTGTCATTTCCTTTTTTAATTTTAAATTTTAGGTGTGCAAATTTAGTTAAAAAAATTGAATACTAGCAAATTAGTGGCAAAATATTTTTGTTCAAAGAGTTGGAGTTTTTATGTTTACCCTATATTAATATTACGTTAAATCTCCCTACATGCTGGAATTGTAGTAGCCATTTTCTACGCAGAAACGGATGAGATGCAGTTTTGTTTTCAATCCCAGCTTTTCCGTAAGTCTGTTAATATAAGTATCAATCGTACGTGTGCTAAGGTTCAGTTTTTCAGCAATTTCCTTATTGCTGTAGCCTTCGTAGCAGAATTTCATAAGCTGTATTTCAGTAGGGCTCAGCTCTTCCTGGCCTTTCTTCTGTCTTTCCATATAGTTCTGTACCGCCAGAGGCTGCTGTTCCCATTCCTTAGAATATTTTTCGTAATCAAAGCTGTCAGAAGCAATGCTTCCTTTGATGAGATCTTTTATAATAGTGCTTTTTTTTTGGCAATAATAGATATTCGGAATTTTTGAAAGAATTTCTGCCATATCCTCCTGATAGGTGCTGGAGTAGGTTACGATAGGCGTTTCCGTGTTGTTTTTCCTGATGTATTTTATAGCCTCTATCCCGCTTAATACCGGCATGAACAGTTCTATGATAAACACATCTTCTTGTCTCCTGTAAATCCTGTTCACAAGTTCATGGCCATTATTACAGTCATTCAGAAGCATATAGAAGGGATTTTCCATAAGCGTTTTAATCATGATCTTCTTAAAGTAGAAGTCACTGTCAGCTATAGAAAACCGGACTGTGTTTGATAATAATTTACTCACTTTTAATATCGATTTGGTATTTTGATATTTAAAATTCAGAGGCCTAATTTATGAAAAACTTATGAAAGGTAAAATTAATCTTAGTTAAATAGGGTTTTCACGAAATTACATTAGGGAAAATACGTATTGTGCATAATTTTTTTTTTTTATATTTTCACAGGCCAAACAAATCACAAACATATGTCTTCTAACAGAGAAAAAAAACTAAACAAATCTGATGTCAGAGCAGGCATTTGGAAGTTTATTCTGTCTTTCGCCGTTTTATCGGTGGTATCTTTTCTGTGTTTATTCTTCTTTTTTAAAAGCTACAGTATACAACGGGAAGGAATCGTACGAGAAGCTGATGCTTATAAGGAACTTATGATGCGCGGTGACGTTCTCAGGGATCATGTAGATAAAATATATGACCAGATGAACCAGCTTAACATCAATAAGGTAGAAAATGATGTTTTCCTCAGAACCAGAATTATGGATGATGTAATGGAAGCGAAAAACATTATGGGCAAAGACAGTGCAGATAATTTTAAGCATTATGCGGTTCTGATGAAACAGATAGGGCCTATGCTGAAATTGAAGAATGATATCATAGGGGTAGAATCCCAGAAAAAGATTGTCCTCAGAGATCTTGAGGAATGTATAGCAAAAGTAGGAAGAGCCAACGGCCAGCTTAAGAAAGATCCTACAAGGAATTTTACAGGAGGAAGAAGAAGATAATAAAAAATAAGTATATGCAGGGATCTATTACATTATCTAAAAAAGAAAGGCATTATCAGTTTTTTTATTTAATACTGATGCTTTTAGCAGCGATGATATTCTTCGGAATCATCTTTTTAAAAGGTTACGATTCCCCATTTTCGGAAGAAGATGTAAGGGGAATACAAAGCCTGGATCAGAAGGCAGCATTCGAAAGCCAGCAAAAGATCTTACAGCCCGAAATGGACAGTACGTATGTTCTCATCAGCAGAATTGCAGACAAATCTCCGGAACCTTTCGCTGAAAACAATATTTTTAATGGAATTAACGGCCTTGCGAGTCATTTTCAAGGCAATAGCAATATCATGGATATCCGTAAAGATGCATATCCGCAGATCGCTAAATTCTACAAAATGTATTTTGAAGACAAAAAAGTTATTTCTACCACTACAGAAGATGTAAAAAGATTCGAAAAAGAAGTGGAAGACTGCAGAATCGGTTTTAAAGATAAGCAAAACCGCCTTTATGAAAGAGAAAATGCACTAAGGGCAAGAACCCAGTAAAAGAAATAAACATTAAAGGAATAAACACATCACAATCACTTAACTATGAATTATTTTCAAAAAAACAAAAAGAACATTATTATTGGTGTTATCGCAACGCTGCTTATTGCGGCACTCATTGCGTTATGGCTGCAGAAAAAGGTAATCCATTCTTCCGATGATATTGTAGGAGTAGTCTATCCTTCCTCACTCTCCGTAGGAGATACCCTTTTATTTGAGGATAAGACCCAGTTTGCAAAAACCAAGAGATGGAATTTTGGGGACGGAACAACTTCCGACAAAAGTACCGGAATACACTTTTACAACAAGCCGGGCTATTATTCGGTAAGCTTGATTATTGATAACAAATATAGCAAGACTTTCCCTGTAATGGTTTCGGCCAGATATCAGAAGCCACAAGACAGTGCGAAGATCAGTACCGTTATTGAAGCTCCTGCACAGGCAATGCAGAACGAAAATGTGCAGTTCCGTGCCGTTTCGGAAGCGACCCAGTTTGCATGGAAGTTTGGCGAAACAGGCAATATAGATGCTAAAGAGAAGATGGCCATTTATTCTTATAAAAAACCGGGAGATTACCGTGTGGCATTATTCACAGAAGAAAGTCAGGAACCTATTTATCACCTGATCAAGATTCTTCCGGCTTACAATTCTTTGCAGGAAGATGAAATACCTGTAGAAGATTCCTATAAAAAGGTTGATGATGACTTCAAATACCATTTGCAGCAGATTGCCAACGGGAACAGTTTTAATATGCATTACAACTACCTGTTGAGAACTTATCTGTGCAACAATGAGAACACGGTCGTAAAAGTAAGTGACAGTAAAGCGAATAATTTCTATATGTACTGTGCAGGACTTCAGTTTGACAAAAACGTTGTGATCCAGAGCGTAAAAGTGAACTTGGACGATAAACAGAACTGTGTAACGAAGGTAGATATAAACCAAAGCAAATAATAAAGTCCGGGATCCGGATACACCAATCATTAAAATAAAATAGGATGAAAAATAAATTTCCTCTAGCAGCATATTATATAGGACTATCAGTATTGTTAGCAAGTTGTCAGGTCAAGCTGCCGTCTAAAAGAACTCCTGAGCCATCCCAGTACGGTCAGGTAGACAATTCGCCGGTAGTGAACGGGTACCCCAAAAAAGCCGTCCCGTGGATCGTTATTTCAGACAGATCCAGAAATACGGCTTATCTTGATAAGAGTGACGAAAAATCTTACAAAGAAGTTAAGTTTCTCGAGCCTTTAATGGTTCTGAAACATAGAGATGGAATGGTAAAAGTAGCGGAATACGTTCCGGATGCCCTGATGAAAAAGGTTTCGTCAAAATCTATCAAAACTTATGGCTGGATCCCGGAATCCGATCTTCTTTTGTGGAACAATTCTTTAAAAAGCGAAAAAACAGGTTTCCCTGTAAGAGTCGCTGTAGTTCCGAATCACAGCGAAGTGATCAAAAGTGCAGAAAGATACTATAAGAACGACTCTATCATGGTGTTCAATTCACCAAGCCTTATAGAAGAAGCCAAGGTCAAAATTCCAAACGGACAGATGGTATATGTTTACAAGCAGGCAGAAAACAATAAACGCTTTCTGGTAGGTAAAAAACCTTCTATTGATATAGACAGCATCAGCACCAGCCTTTACGGATGGGTAAACGCCAACGTGATCTCTGCATGGGGTGAGCGTTCTGCCGTAAAACTGAAAAATGATACACAAGTTACAGAGTCTGCGTTAGGAATACATGAAGGATACCCTGGTGCAGCAGACGCAGAAAGCAGAACCGCAATTCTTCTTACAGATACCAACAAGAGAACACCCCTTGAGAATATTTATCCGGTAAATTTAGCATTGAATGAGGCTCCAACACCGGATTCCAAAACGAAGTACTTCACCAATATTTTAGATTACAGTAAAAATTATGTGTTCAATGTTTTGGGAGAAGAAATTTATTTTGACCGTTACAGGGAAATTACGGAAAGAGATAAAAATATCAACATCGTTTTTGCTCTGGATGTAAGTGCTCCGAATGCTCCTTATGCCCCGATTGTGAAATCTCTTCTTCAGGATCTGCAGCTTAGATTTGAAAAACCATCTTATTTCAATGGCGTAAAATACGGTGTTGTTTTATATAAGAACAATCCGTGTGGAGAAAATGTCATGACTTCCAATTTAAGCACAGATTACAGTAAGATCACAAAGTTCATTGATGAAAAAACCAATGAAATGAACTGTGCAAGCAACAGCGGATATCAGCCGGTAGGGGAAGCGCTTTCTGCTGCGGGAAACCTGCTTTCCAATGTTCCGGATGAAACCAATATTGTCGTAACTGTAGGTACTTCAGCCAATCAGAGTGGAAATATGTACAGCGTGATCAGTTCTCTTACACAGGCACAGGCCAGGGTGATTATGTTCCAGACCAGTGCAAGATCATCCGATACCTACAATGATTTTGTATTAATGTCTGAAAATGTAGTGACCAATACTGCCAAAAATATTGCTGAACTGAAAAAACAGAAGATCATCAACCAAAGTGATGTTCTCACCAAAAATAACTTTAACCTTGTAGAGGGTGATGCCGGATTCTTCTCGCTGGATTATCCAAAGCAGAGTATGTCGCAAGGATTTGTTATTTTCCCTAAAAAAGGGGATGTTGCAACTCCCGGATACCTGAAAAAATCTGTAGACAGTCTTATTGCACAGGTAACTTTAGACAACGAAACAATTGATAAGTCACTGAATGAGTATTTCCATTCCTCAGTGGGAGCCGGAAGGACAGATGTAGATCTGAAATATAAATACCTCTTCCCGGGCCTTACCAATCCGGTCTCTGCAGGAATTGCAGCACAGCTGATCAACTACGGAAATCCGTTCCTTGTAAAAGGATATATCCCGAAAAATCTGAAAGATTACAAGCCGGGCATAGAAAAAGGAATCCTTATTTCTGAAACGGAATATGATAACCTGAAGAACTTCTATACCGAAGTTTACCATAAGACCGAAGCTGAAAGAGCAGATTTTAACCAGTCCAGAGCGATTAAGGAGTATATCAAGCTTCTGAAAAAATATAATCCTACCTTACAATTCCTGGATAAGTCTGAACTGTATGAGAAGCCAATGGCCTATGCAGTAGGATTGAGTACCGGTTTTGATAATTCTGAAGATGAACTGATGTCTAAATACAAGCTGAAAGGCTGGAAAAAGCCTAAAATTGTTTTAAAAGAAACAGTAAGAGCATATTTCAAGAACTATAAGAATCTGGCAGAACATATGCTTTCCCACAGAAACAATCCGGCAGTGAAGATCCAGCAGAACGGACAAACTTTCTACTGGCTGAATGAGTACTTTATGCCGACCACTCAGACCGTTGATGAGCCGGAATACACAAAACATTAATTATTATAATATCATATCAAAAGCAGGAGTATAACTTCTG
The DNA here is from genome assembly GCF_058245105.1 of Chryseobacterium sp. UF-81. Taxonomy (NCBI): domain Bacteria; kingdom Pseudomonadati; phylum Bacteroidota; class Flavobacteriia; order Flavobacteriales; family Weeksellaceae; genus Chryseobacterium; species Chryseobacterium sp. UF-81. Next base: position 141,549 of record NZ_JBSIBX010000007.1, read on the forward strand.
CTTTTTTTGTGTTTAAAAATCACATCTTATCCTTAAATTTTTAAACAGCAGCTTCCCAAGCTCACATTACAGGACTCAAAACAGAGCTCCAAAACTGTCCTATTTCTCATTTAAGTGTAAAATCTCTCTTTTTTCTCCGGATCCCAACAAATAAAAAACCTTGTTGTGGTGAATTCTGACAGGGATTCTTAAATCCAGAGTCGTAGAATTACTACAAAATGTGAAATTTTTATCGAAATACTTTTAGAATAGAAATAAGCTCTCTATATTTGTTAAACAAACACCACATCACAAAATATTAATAGTGAAAAAATTTACGGTTATGGCAAAAATTCAGGGATCATAATGTTCAATGACAGGAAATACAGGAGTTATTGAAGTCAGAATATAGATGATAACCGGCTTGAAGCCATATAACTAAGATGCACTATTACACATCAACATTCATAAGAAAAGATCGTCCGTTAAAGACGGTCTTTTTGCTTAAAATAAAAAAAAACAGATGCATTTCTTTAACAGTACACAGAAATATGAAAATAAGAACACAGAATGCCACGAAAGTTTTCATTTCAGCATTCAAAAATGACATGGGAATTTCAGAGATGTTTGATTTATTACCCGAAAACTTATTACTTCTCTGATTAAAGAATTAACTATCTTTATCCTACACACATTTTGCATAAAAAAGATATATTTGTAAAAAGGTAATACTTTGACAGATTGCACCAAATAATCTGATAAAACTAAGATAAACACAAACATATTAATATTAGAAAATTATAATGGGAGTACTAGTAACCAACGAAACAGTAAAACAGCTATTTCATATTGCTCAGTCGATAGCGAAAGAAAACTATAATGCCACATACGGCGGTCCGCATATTCTGCAGGCCTTAATGCATAAAGATATCGGCCTTAATGAATTTCTCAAAAGTATTGATAAGGATCCCGGCTACTTCTATGAATGGGCAGACGTCCGCATTGAAGATTATCCAAAAACAGCACATCTTCCCGATGAGGTACGTCAGGATGAAGCTGTAGACACACTTACAGAAGAAGCGGACGATATCCGCTTAAAATTGGGACTGGATGAGATCACCCCTATCTGTATCCTTACCGCTATCGTAAAGCCTCAGGTGGTTTTTTCACTTCAGCAGCTGAAATCGCTTCCCCTGAGAGAACATGAAATTTTCAACTTATATAGAAAAGACATGCCTTTCGCTGTATCTGAGGAGAGTGATTTTTCATCCCTTTTTTCAAACGGCTCAGATTTTACAGATTCATCATTTCCGTCAATCAAAAGCTATTGTGTAGACAGAACCGCACAGGCCAGAAAAGGCGATCTTGAAAATATTATAGGAAGGGATAAAGAACTCAGAATGCTCGTTGAGATTCTTTGCCGGAGAAGCAAGCCGAACGTCATCATCATCGGTGAGCCCGGGGTAGGAAAAACAGCTTTGGTAGAAGGTTTTGCCATAGAAATTACCAAAGGGAATGTTCCTGAAATGCTGAAAAACGCAACTCTTCTCGAACTGGACACCGGAGCATTGTTAGCCGGAACTTCCTATAAGGGCGAGATTGAAGACCGTCTGAAAAAAGTCATCAATGAATGTAAAAAAATTGAAAAGGCAGTTCTTTTCATCGACGAGATACATACCCTTCTTGATCCGAAAGGAAGCATAGGAAATGTAGCTAACCTCCTTAAACCCGAGCTGGCAAGAGGTGAAATTACCGTGATCGGAGCTACAACGCAGGAAGAATACAGAAAAATCATTGAACCGGAACAGGCTTTCAACCGCCGTTTTGAAGTTTTGACAGTCAATGAGCCGGATGAACAGACCTGTGTGAAAATGATCGATGTGCTTCTTGACGGCTACAAAAAACACCATGGTATTGAAGTAGAGAAAACATCTATCCCCGAATGCGTACGCCTGGCAAAAAGATATGCAAAAGGCAAAAAACTGCCCGATGCAGCAATTGATCTGCTAGACCGAACCATGGCTGCCATCAAAATGCTGGATGAGCTTTCAGAAAAAGAATTGGCAGGCTGGAAAGAAACTTACGAGGCCATTTTAAAAGAAGAATTTACCGACAGTAAAGACCAGGCTAATGAACTTATCTGGAACTATAATCTTCTGAGAGACAAAATAAGTCCTATTCTTTGGGGATCATTAAACGAGCAGCCGGTTATCGACAATTCCATGCCTGTTGACCAGATCCACAAGATCATTGATGATACCTATGCAGAGCTTTTACAGCATGCAGCTAAAAAGAGAGAAAAAGTCGACCGTCTGGAACTGGCAGCAGTAATGGCGGCAAAAACAAATATTCCTATCGGGAAGATCCAGGCACAGGAGAAAGAAAAGCTTCTGAATATGGAATCCCTTTTACTGAACAGGGTGGTAGGGCAGGATCATGCCTTAAAAATCCTGTCAGATGCCATTGTTGAAAACCGGAGCGGATTGAACAAGCCGGGACAGCCTATTGGGTCATTCTTCCTTCTGGGGCCTACCGGAACAGGGAAAACCGAGCTGGCGAAATCTATGGCAGAGCTTCTCTTCAATGATGAGAAAGCAATGGTACGTTTTGATATGTCCGAATTTAAAGAAGAACATTCCGCAGCATTACTCTATGGAGCGCCTCCGGGCTATGTAGGGTATGAAGAAGGAGGAATGCTGGTTAATAAAATCAGGCAGCAGCCGTATACTGTTGTTTTATTTGATGAAATTGAAAAAGCCCACCATTCCGTTTTTGATGTATTCCTACAGATTATGGATGAGGGGAAAGTTCACGACAAACTGGGAAAAGAGGGTGATTTTAGTAACGCTCTTATATTGTTTACTTCAAATATCGGAAGTGAAGAAATTGTAAAACAGTTTGAAGAAGGGAAAGTTCCGGAATCATCCACGCTGATGCAGATTATGTCCAATTCAGGGAGGTTCAGACCAGAGTTTTTAGCCAGGATCACAGAGATCATTCCGTTTGCCCCGATCACGGAATCTATTGCAGAACGAATTTTCAATATACAGTTGAAATCACTTCATACTTCACTGACAAGATTGGGAATGACCCTGAAGATCAGCGACGAAGCTGTGAAAAACCTTGCATTGGGAGGATTCAGCAGCAAATACGGAGCAAGACAGATTTCCGGCGTAATCCGTGCACAGCTGGCAAGACCGATTTCTAAAATGATCGTAAGGGAAGAAGTAAAATCCGGGCAGACAATCCATGTAGACTGGAATAATGAAGAAGAAAAGCTGAGCTGGAAAGTAGATTAAAATTATAAAGGAAGTCTGTCCGGGCAAACAATTGTCTGACAGCTTCTTTGCCAATAACCATAAGGAATTAAAATGAAAACTGTATTCAAAAACATTTTTACAGGACTGTTGTTTGCAGGAACTTTTGTAACAGTGAACGGACAGTTTCTTGCGGCTTCCGATACTTCGGAAAGCAGCGTGAAAAGGTACAATAACATTATAAATGCCAATAAGGAAATCGTGGAATTTATCGAATACTCATTGGTACAGAAAGGATTGCCCAGACATTTGAGAAACCTGGCCCTTATTGAATCGCATTTCAACAGAAATATAACCTCGGGAGCCGGAGCAGTGGGCATATGGCAGTTTATGACCTCGCATGCCAATCAGTACGGTCTTACAGAACAAAACCGGACGGATGTGTATAAAAGTACCAAGACAGCCGTAATTTCCCTGGCCAATCTCTACAGAAAGTATGGCGACTGGATTACCGTTGTAGCAGCTTATAACTGTGGAGAAGGAAATATTGCCAAAGCCATGCAGAATGCAGGCTCAACACAATATCACATATTTTCTAAATATCTTCCCGCTGAAACGATTAATCATGTTAAAAAATACCTTAATGCCTGCTATGCAACCGGAGAGCTGGAAAGTGTTTTGAACAATTACAATTCTTCAAGGCTTAATAAAATTTTCTTTACCGATGGCGGAAGCGGTAAAAATAATGCGGCACCACTTCAGGAAACAGAAATTAATGCAGGATTTAATCTGGACGTCATTGCTGATGAGCTGGATGTAGAAATGAATGAAATTCTTGCCTGGAACCCCGGAATCGTTGAGGAACTGCAAAAAAAAGGAGAGAGCCCTCTTTATCTTCCTACTGATCTTATGCCGGACTTTCTTTTGAAAAAAAATAAAATTCTTTCCCGTTCTATAAAAGAAGGAAGCCGTATGCAGCAGCAGTAAACCTGAACAGAATATAATAATTAAACCGTAATTTTCAATACGGTTTTTTTTTGTCAAAAAATTAATTTTTAGTCCTTGTTGAGAACCTGATCATTATTCTTAATGAACTTTTATTTCTCTTTTAAGTGTAAATTTTTTGTTGTAGTTTGTTTTTAAGGTGTTTTTAATCAGTTGATTATGGACTTATTTAAATCTATTGTCGTAGAATTACGACATCAAATCGTAGAATTACTACAAAATTTCAAATTTATATTTAAAAGCTTTTTTATCAAAATAGGACGTTTTATATTTGTTATACAATCAATCACCAAATCACAAAATATTAACGATTAAAATTTACAAATCATGGCAGCAAATTCAAGAGGAATCTTAAAATTCAACGGAGGAGAAGGTCAAAAGCTATTAAAGCTTAACTACAGCGTATCGAGATCTACAGACGTTTCAGGACGTGTAGCATCAGACCCTTCCAATGCACTGATCAAAATTACAGTAGAAGCTACTGAAAAATCGGACATCCTTGAAAGCTTACTGAACGGAAAGTATAAGCCTACTACAGGTGAAGTTACTTTCAACAAATCTCACGAAGAAGGTACACTTACTACTTTGAAGTGGGAAAACGGATATGTGATCCAGCATCAGGTGGACTTCGACGCTGTAGACGAAAACAGTATGCTGATCAGCTTCGTTGTTAGTGCAGAAGTTATCACATTAGGTAACTCCGAGTACCGCGGAATGTGGCCTTCATCAGTTCATTAATCCTGAATAATCATCTTAGTAAAAATAAATTGGTACAGAATAGTGTATTCGGAAGAATATACTATTCTGTTTTTGCCATATTTGGACCAATCATGTCCAAAATGGTCCTTCGGAACCTTATTATGAGCGTTACCTAAGGATTGGAAGCTGCCTCCGTATTGCTGGAAGCTATTCAGAATTTATTATAATTTAAACAAAAACACCTATTATGTTTAAAGATGATCAATCGATAAAAGTGCAGGGTCCTAAAGGAATTATACAGGATACAGCAGCAGAACAGCTTAACAATGCTGAAAATATTGCTGTACAAAAAGCAGATGATAAGCTTCAGAAGGCGGATGAAGCCATTAAGAAGTCTGCAAAAAATGCACAGGACATTTATTCAGGAGCTTCCCTGAGCACCAAAATGTTTATGAACCAGACCATGGTTCCCAATAATCCATCCGTTATAGAAAACAAGGTATGGTCCACACAGCCTACTTCCAAAATACATAACGCACGGGCTATTCCGGAAAGCATTATTGCCGGAATTAACCGTGTTGTCATGCTTGATATTGTAGTAGAAGGGCAGGTAATCAGGCATTTTAAGCATTTTAAACTGGTGCAGAGTGCTTCAAAGCACCACGAATTCAGTCTTATTCTCGCCCATGACACCTTAGGAGTTGCAGAAAATCATAATTTACAGGAAGCACAGAGCTTTTTAGGAAAAAGAATCACAGTAGTATTTAAATATAAAGACATTGAGCAGGGGCCTGAACGTAACTTTGTAGGCGTTATTACAGAAGTGGGATTCAGCCAGGAAAAAGGAAGCCTGGGAAATATTGTCCTTAAAGGATTCAGCCCGACTGTGCTGTTGGATGCTGCACCCCATATTCAGAGTTTCGGGGGTGGGCAGGAAGTGAGCCTTAACAGTATTGCTGATCATGTCATCAAAGAGGGATTAGGACAGAATAAGTTCGATTTCAGGGTAGATGCCCAGCACGGAAACGTTCCTTACAGCTCTCAATATGAAGAAACCCATTATAATTACCTGGCAAGAATCGCAGAAGCCTATGGTGAACAGTTTTATTACGACGGTGAAGTTCTGCATTTTGGGAAGCTTCCGCCACAGGAAAAACCTGTAAAGCTTACCTACGGAAGCAGCGTAAGCGATATTGCGATCAGGATGAAAGCTCAGCATGTAAGCCCAAGTTTTTATGGTTACAACAGCAGTAAAAATGAGAAGCTCGTTACAGGAAGCTCGAAGATCAATCATACTTCAGATATTGCCAAACGTGCTTACGAAATTTCAGAAAAAACCTTTAAAACACCATCATTGAGAGTAGCTCCTATCAAAGCCACATCATTTATGGATATTGATGCTTCCCAGAAAGGGACAGCAGGAAGCAAAGCATCAGAGGTTTTCATTACTTCAGGATCTACAACGGTTCCGTTCTTATATCCCGGATGTACGGCAGATATTGAAATGCGTAAAACAGATACCAACGATACTTCTTATTTTACCAAATTAATGATCGTGGAAGTTACCCATGAAGTTAACGCAAGAGGGTATTATGACGGAAATTTTGAAGCTATTGCGGCTGATACAGGATTTATTCCCCGCCCGGAATTTGAAACCCCGAAGGCAGAACCGCAATTTGCCAAAGTTATTTCCAATACCGATCCTTTAAACCAGGGAAGAGTAAAAGTTCAGTTTGACTGGCAGGGAGGACCGGACACTACCGAATTTGTACGTGTGATGACTCCGGATGCAGGAAGCAGTGACAAGGTAAGCAAGAACAGAGGATTTATGGCAGTTCCGGAAGTTGGAGACCAGGTCATTGTTAACTTTGTGCATCAGCACCCGGACCGTCCGTTTGTTATGGGAGGAATGTTCCATGGCGGAATCGGAGGCGGAGGCGGAACAGGGAATAACATAAAAAGTTTAAGCAGCAGAAGCGGAAATAAATTAGAATTAAATGATGGTGAAGGTTCTGTTTATCTGACCGATCAAGGGGGTGCCAATATGAAATTTGACGGTGCAGGAAATGCACAGACCAATGCCAATAATAATAAAACAGTCAACGTAGGAAACAATAATACGGTCAACGCCGGAAGTACAAGTTCTATTAATGTAGGAGGAAAAGATGGAGGGGCGGCTAATTCGGTTTTAAAAATGGATGCCAGTGGAAACATATCTGTGGAAGGAAAGACAAAAATTGAATTAAAAGTAGGCGAAAACAGTATTACAATTACCAAAGAAGGAATCACTATTTCTGCCAAAGAAGGCATGTTGGACTTGAATTCGTTACAGAATGCTTTATTGGTAACACAGGATAATCTGAGCATTCACAGTAAATCTATAACTTCAATCAATGCAACTGGAGATCTGTTTATTACCGGAAGTAAAGTTGATATTAACTAGTGTTGGGGCAATTTATTCTAAAAATTTAACAAGGCATGACATTGGAATCAAATAATGAAGAAAATGACTTATCAGGGTTTAAATATGCCTGGTATAAAAAAGCAGAATATCATATCAATATTAAATCCTATCTTACATTAGGAACAGGAAAAGCTAACCAGACAGAAATAGAACGGGACTGGACCATAATGCCGGGAGAATATAACCATATTGCCATACAGTCTTCTGCCCAGCGATATATTCAGTCAGACGGGCAGATGCAGCCTTTTTATGAAATTCTTGAGAAAATAAATAAGGCAACAGAGGTAATAGAATTATCTTTAAGTACAGATAAAAGTATTAATGAAGTCACCAACAAGAATGAAATTTTAAATAGGTGGGACGGGATAAAAAAAGACTTACATTTCTTTGAGCTGATAAAAGAAAGTTATAGAACTTTTATTCAGATCTATGATAAAGAGTTCAATAATATAGACCGTAATATTGGGCGTAATTTATTGTACCAGATCATGTTTTATCCTTTACCGGCATTCAGGGGAGGAAGTTTTACCGATGAAATTCCTGTAAGAACCACTTTATCAACGCTTTTTCCCGGAGAAGAGCTGAATTACAGCTCGGTCTACAGAATTTCCGGAAACGAAAAAGGAGGATATACGGTAAAGCTGGAAGGAAAAAGTAAGGAAAACCAATCCCGGTTTGAAAATGTATACAAGGAAAAGTACCAGAAAACCTTGGTAAATGCTTTGGAATACAAGTATGCAATAGAAGGAGAATACATCTATAATCAGGATTCGGTACTATCAGAAGTCATATTTCACGTGAAGGAAGAGCTTAATGAAAAAATGATATATGTCTGCAGATATCATATAAAATTAAATAAAAAGTAACCATTAATTCAAGATCACTATGAGTCAATTATATATCGCACAGGGTACGCCGCTTATTTGCAGTAAAGGCAGAAGGCTTATAGGCATTGGAGTCAGTTCCCAGTCTTCGGTAAACTTGAAAAAAGGGGCTAAGCTGATGGCAACGGAAGAAGACCGTTTTAAAGACAATTTTATTTGTCCTGAAATGATGATGGCCGGAGCTTTAGCCGGAGTCGCTGTAGCAGCAGCTTTTTCCGGTGGACTTTTGGTTTTAGCCGCCGCAGCCTGGGCAGGAAGCGCCCTTATTGATGACTGCCTGAATATCTGCTCATTTTTATGCAAAGGAAGCGATTGGAAAAATACCCATCCAAAAGTTAGAATTGAAAATAAAAAACCTTTACTGCAAAACTCCAGCTTACATTGTTTCATAGGAGGAGAAGTTACTTTTCATCTGCCCATTGCTCAGCTTCAGGAAGCAAGTACAGCCAGCCAAATGGCACAGAATTCTTATGAAGATGGCTACAAGGATGAGAAGGGAAACGATGTATCAATAGATGGATATACCCGCATTAATACAGATGATCAGGGTAAACTAGATGAATTGTTTGGACCCGGAGTATTGAAGAAAGAAGATTTTAATACAAATAATGATAATGGCTTTTATGCGTCCTTATATCACAACAAAGAAACAGGAGATTTTTTTGTAGCGTTTAGAGGTTCCGAGCCGAAAGGGATGCAATTCTATCATGACTGGTTTATTGAAGACGGAGGGCAGGCCTTTGGCTTCGCTACGCCCCAAATAGAAAAGACCAGAAGCCTTGCTGAGAAAATGGATTACGCAACCAATGGAAATGTGAAATTTACAGGACATTCTTTAGGAGGAGGGAACAGCGCAATGGCTTCCTATTATACAGGACTTCCGGGATATACCTTCAATACAAGAGGCGTCCATCAGAATACCTTAAATTATCTTGATGAAAAAGGAGCTGTAAAGTCAACTTCAAATATTATTAATTATAGCACAAGTAATGACATTCTTAATGGATTGCAAAACAATAGAGAAGGGCTGCTTTCTACTCTGGCATTTTCAGGAATCCCGGGACTTAATTTACTTGCAGGGGCTGGAGGACTTACCGGAGGGGTTCCCCGTGCTTTAAATGAACAGCATGAAATTTACGGATATATTGAAGACAATGAGGGCCTTGGTATAAAGACCATCGGAAGCGGCCACAGTGCTTATAACGATGCATTTCAGGCTATGATGAGCACCATCAATACAGACGTTGTAGCAAATAATATATAATATGAAAGCAATTATTTTAATACTTCTATCCATTATGACACTTACCAATTGTTCAGATTCTGTTCTTAGATCCCGTAAAAATGTAAATAGAAGAAATCTTCCGCCTGGAAAACTATTTGAGGGTCCGCAGCTTAAAGCTGCACAAAGTATTTTTGATGAAAACAATGCTGAACTTATAAATTCTATTAAGGCTCACCCGGAAATAATTAACCAGTTGAGTGATAGAGAAGAAGAGAACGGATACACCTTATTGCACTATGCTGCATTACTTGAAAATATGAAAGCAATGGAAACCTTATTGCAGAATGGTGCTGATCCTAATATTATTATGCCTCAAGGTTTACCGGTTAAGCATGCCGTTGCCCTTAATGATTATAATATGCTGGATTTATTATTAAAATACCATGCAACACTTAATCCTGCAGTTGGAGTGAATCCGCTTAGTGATGCAATGGTGCTGGGAGATGAAAATGTTGAAAGAAAAATGATAAATTATTTGCTTGAACATGGGGCAGATATTAATCATGTATCTTACAATGGAGGCAATATTATGGAAGATGCTACAAGAGACAATTTGGATTTAGCCGGCTATTTTCTGGAAAAAGGAGGGCAGCCCGTGATTGCCGGAACACATCTTTCTCCAATGGCAAATTATATTCAATACAAGGAAAATCAAAAAAATGAACGTAGTTTACCGGATTCTCCATACTATCAAAAGTTATCAGCGCTTAAAAAACAGCTGATAGAAAAATACAATGTTCATTTTCCCTACCAAAAAGATACAGTAGAAGAGGCGAAACTTAGGATCAGGCTTTATGAAAACCTGAGTCCTAAAGATAAAATATCAGTCAACTTCAAAAAGAATTACGGTGAAAACCGCTATCAGGAAGATTTGGCTATTGTAAAGGGAAAATAAAGACAACCGGAAACAATACTTTAAAAATAAAATCAGATCGGCAAAGGTCTGATTTTATATTTATATTTCCCATAGTAGTGTGAAATATAAAGAAATTAAACCTTCTTAAAAGCATCATTTCTACTTTAAACAGACATTTTCAGCATTATGCTAAGTCAAAAGTCGTAGAATTACTACACCAAATCGTAGAATTACTACAATATTTCAGATTGACATTCAAAAACTTTTTCTTTACCTGTATCGATTTTATCTTTGCTCTGTAATCAATCACTATTCACATTATATATAACAATTAAAATTCACCAATCATGGCAGCAAATTCAAGAGGAATCTTAAAATTCAACGGAGGAGAAGGTCAGAAACTATTAAAGCTTAACTACAGTGTATCAAGATCTACAGACGTTTCAGGACGTGTAGCTTCAGATCCGTCAAATGCATTGATCAAAGTGACAGTAGAAGCTACTGAAAAATCTGATATCCTGGAAAGTTTACTGAATGGAAAATATAAGCCTACCACAGGAGAAGTTACTTTCAACAAATCTCATGAAGAAGGTACACTGACTACTTTGAAATGGGAAAACGGGTACGTGATCCAGCACGAAGTAGATTTCGATGCGGTTGACAGCAACAGCATGCTGATCAGTTTCGTAGTCAGCGCAGAAGTGATCACTTTAGGTAACTCCGAGTACCGCGGAATGTGGCCTTTAGGTAATTAACAAGACCCAAGTCTTTTAGTAAAAAATAACATCAGAACAGAACGGCAGAAATGCTGTTCTGTTTTTTTATGACCATCCTACAATGCTTTCAGAAACATATTTTAAAACTTACAACTCACAATTCGTAAACTTATAACTCGAAAAATATTCCTATTTTCTTATATTTGTTCATTATAGACATTATGGACGCAACACAAGATAAAAGGCTCTTTCTCATCGATGCTTATGCGATGATATTCAGAGGATATTACGCATTGATCAGGAATCCCAGGCTCACGAGTAAAGGTTTGGATACCTCTGCTATTTTCGGGTTTACCAATTCCCTGATCGAACTGATCAGAAGAGAAAAGCCAACCCATCTCGCAGTCGTTTTTGACGTAGGACAGGCAAGCGTAAGAACTGATGATTATTCAGATTACAAAGCGAACCGAAGCGAGACTCCTGAAGCAATCAAAATAGCCATTCCATATATTCACAGAATTTTAGAGGCAATGCATATCCCTATCTTGGGAGTGGAAGGTTATGAAGCGGATGATGTGATAGGTACCATTGCCTGCAAAGCAGAAAAAGAAGGATATACCACTTTCATGGTGACGCCGGATAAAGATTTTGCCCAGCTGGTTACTGATAAAATTAAAATCTATAAACCAGGTCTAAAGGGAGGGGATATAGAAATTCTTGGCGTAGAAGAAGTAAAAGCAAAATATGAGATAGATGATCCGAAACAGGTCATCGATTTTCTTGCCATGATGGGAGATGCTGTAGACAATATTCCCGGACTGGAGGGAGTGGGAGAAAAAACGGCCATGAAATTCCTCAAAGAATTCGGGAATATAGAAACCCTGCTGGCCAATACCGATAAGCTGAAAGGAAAGCTGAAAGAGAAAGTGGAAGCTTCAGCAGAACGCGGAATTTTATCCAAAAAGCTGGCAACCATCATCTGTGATGCACCTATAGAATTTCATCAGGAACAGTACGATCTTGATACGCCGGATTTCGAAAAAGTAAAAGAAGTTTTTGACGAAATAGAATTCAGGAGATTATACGAAAATCTTTACCGGGCGTTTGCTTCTGCACCTGCAGAAACTGTAATCGTAAGTGAAGTTGAAGTGACCCAGACTTCTGCCGGTACCGAAATAAAAGGACAGGTGATGCAGCTTGACCTGTTTGCCAATTTTGAAGAATTGGATCAGGCGACTTCTACCAAAACATCTATCGATAAGAATGACCATCTATACCAGTTTGTGAACAATCCAAAAGCACAGAAAGTTTTGGTCAATAACCTACTGCTACAGAAGGCAGTCTGCTTTGATACCGAAACCACCTCATTGAACGAACTGGAGGCTGAACTTGTAGGAATGAGTTTTTCCTACAAAAAAGGGCTGGCTTACTATGTTCCTTTATCTGAGGACAAAGGGGAAGTACTTCAGACACTGGAAATCTTCAGGCCGTTTTTTGAGAAAGAAGACCTGCTGAAAATTGCTCATAATTTAAAATTCGATTACAAAATATTAAAGCAGTACAATATTACGGTAAAAGGTGCCATGTTTGATACCATGATCGCCCATTATCTGCTGAACCCGGACGGAAGACATGGCATGGACTACCTTTCCGAAGTGTATCTAAATTACAAACCCGTTTCCATTGAAACCATTATCGGGAAAAAAGGCAAAAATCAGGGAACTTTCAGAGATGCAGACCTGAGAACACAAACCGATTATGCAGCGGAAGATGCCGATGTAACTTTCCAGCTGTATGAGCTGTTTGCCCCACAATTGAAAAAAGAAAACCTGGAAGATCTTTTCTTTAAAATAGAGATGCCTTTGATGGAAGTCCTGGCTAAAATGGAACTGGCCGGAATTTCACTCGATGAAAAATGGCTGGCACAGGAAAGTATCGATCTTGAAAATGACTTGAGACAACTGGAAACCAAAATTTTTGAACTTTCAGGTGAAGAATTCAACATGAATTCACCCAAGCAGCTTGGAGAAATCCTCTTCGAAAAAATGCAGCTGGATCCCAAAGCAAAGAAAACAAAAACAGGACAGTACGCAACTTCAGAAGACGTTTTACAGAAGCTGAGCTCAAAACATGAGATCATCAAGCATATCCTGGAATACAGAACTTATCAGAAATTGAAATCTACCTATGTAGATGCTTTGCCTTCCCAGATTGATAAGCAGGACAGCAGGGTACATACCAATTTCTCCCAGACTACGGCTGCTACAGGACGTCTGGCAAGTGTAAATCCCAATCTTCAGAATATTCCGATCCGAACACTGCGCGGACAGCAGATCAGGGGAGCTTTTGTTTCAGGAGAAGGGAAAAAAATCATCTCTGCCGATTATTCCCAGATCGAACTTCGTCTGATTGCCGAGATTTCGGGAGAAGAAAATATGATCAAAGCTTTCCAGGACGGAGAAGATATTCACGCTTCAACAGCCGCAAAACTGTTTAAAATTCCTTTGGAAGAGGTTTCCAAAACCCAGAGAAGCCAGGCCAAGACCGTGAATTTCGGAATTATCTATGGGCAGGGAGCTTTTGCACTGGCAGAACAGACCGGTCTTTCAAGAACTGAGGCCAAACAGATGATCGAAGCCTACTTTGAAACTTATCCGAAACTAAAGGAATATATGGCGGAACAGGTAAGCAAAGCCCGCCAGATAGGATATGTGGAAACAATTTTAGGGAGAAAACGCCATTTAAAAGATATCAATTCCAATAATTTCGTGGTGAGAGGCCATGCAGAAAGGAATGCCGTAAATGCACCGGTTCAGGGAAGCGCAGCAGATGTTGTAAAGCTGGCCATGATCAAAATTGATCACGAACTTAAGGCACAGCAGCTGCAGACCAAAATGCTTCTTCAGGTACATGACGAACTCATATTTGAAGCTCCGGTAGATGAGGTTGAAGCAGCTTCAAAACTGATCAGAACCGAGATGGAAAGTGCATTAGAAACCCAGGTGCCATTATTGGTAGAAGTGGGAGTCGGGAATAACTGGCTGGAAGCGCATTGATAAAATAGGGTAAAATTAAAATAAGGTGAGTTGTAGGCTCACCTTATTTTTTACGTTTTTATTTTAATTATAGGAAGTGATAAACAGCAGTATTACGGATTTCCGTACTGCTATTAATTTGATCAAAAGAGTACCCGGATTACAAGATGCTTAAATAAAAAAGAAGACTAAACTTTAGTCTTCTCAACTTTCTGTATGGTACAGAAAATTTGTAATCATTTTTCACCTCATTGATTTTACCTTCGTCTCAGTTTTTTTTAGATCTGTATTTTAAAAGAATGACAGTTCATTCAAATCAATACATGATAAAGATAAGAAGTTTAAATTTCCTGTGAAATACTACTTTTGTATTATTTTAAGAAAGTATTATAAATTCAGCCTATATGGTAATATTCTCTTTTCCGATCACACCATAATTCAGAAGGATCACAAAAACCTTCAGCAGATTCTTGTGATCCTTTATTGAAGCTCTTTTCATACAAAGCTAGATGGTATATTCAATCTCGCCGATGTAGTATAATGCATATTCTTCTTCATTCACCGAAACCGGATTGGGAATTGTATGTTTGTTAGCAAAAATAATAGCATTTACCGGAGTTTCAAGGCCGAGTTCATTGATCTTTTGTTCCACAACAGGAAGCCACTGGTCGGCATAAGAATAATCGCTAAATTTTTCGTAGATGCCTAAACTTTCATCTTCAAAGCCATATTCCAGAAAGTCATAATCAAACCATTGGATATGCTGTGATTCTGCAAATTTTGAAACGTAAAGATCTTCAGTTTCCTCTTCTATGTAATAGCTCTCATCCTCTTCCGCAAAATCATTAAAAGCGTCCTCATTTTTAAAATATCCCAACCAAAAGTGTGAAATTTCTTTCTCCATAAATTATTTTTTTAAGTATACTGTATGTTTATTTTAATCTCTTTAACTGTTCACTTTCACCAATGATCTTTTCCAGTCTCGAAAGCCTTGTCTTTTCCTGTTTTGCACTCATCAGCCAGTGAATGACCGTCCTTTTATAAGAAGGAGCCTGTTTTTCAAAAAAAGCCCATGCATTTTCGTGGGTTTTAAACTGTTTTTCGTACACAGGATCAAGAATGATATCTTCTTTTTCATGCGAATAGACGCCTGTTTTATCTTCTTTTCTGGCTTCAAATGCCTTTTGTCCTTCCAAAGTCATAAGCCCGGCTTTCGTGAGCTCTTCCACTTTTTTGATGTTGATGATGCTCCAGATGCTATTTGGTTTTCTTGGTGTAAAACGGTTAGAATAGCTCTCTGGATCTAAAGATCTTCTTACACTGTCTATCCATCCGAAGCACAAAGCCTGGTCTACAGCTTCAGACCAGTTCATAGAAGGTTTTCCGCTGTCTTTTTTATAGAAGCCCACCAGAATCTCTTTTTCTTTTGTGTGATTTTCTTCCAGCCACTTTCTGAATTCTTCCTTTGTTGCAAAAAAAGTAGGCGTCATCCCGAATCTTTTATTGAATTAAAGTGTAATATTACAAAACTTTTCTTTTAACGGTACAATACTGACCGGCCAAAAGACATTAAAATACACTTTTTTATTGTAATTTTATTCAGGTAAAAACTCAGTACAATGGAATTCCTTCAGGATCATTATGTCATACAGAATGAGCTGCTGCTGATACTGATCTCTGTCCTTTTAGGGCTTTTGATCGGCGCAGAACGAGAATACCGTAACAAATCGGCGGGTCTCCGGACTTTTATTCTGGTATGTTTCGGCTCGTGCCTTTTTACCATTCTTTCCATAAAAATAGGAGTGGAAAATCCGGACCGTCTGGCAGCGAATATTATTACCGGAATCGGTTTTCTGGGAGCAGGCGTTATTTTTAAAGGCGACAATAAGATCGATGGAATTACCACCGCAACAACGATCTGGGCTACCGCTTCAATAGGAATGGCTGTAGGTTCAGGGTATGTTTACCTATCGTTATTGGGAACAGCTTTGGTGCTTTTGATCCTTAGTGCGCTGATCTTCCTTCAGAATTATATAGACAGCAGTCACAAAATAAGAGAATATAGAATAACGGTGTCCACATCAGAAGATATTAAGCACTGCGAAAAGATATTCGAAGAACATCATCTGAAGCACTTTATGCTGAAACTGCAGTATGCACAGGGAAATCTTTCCATCACATGGAGACTCACCGGGAAACATACCAAACATGATGAAGTGGTAAAAAGTCTAATTAATGATCCTAAAATTACAGCCTATCAGTTTTAGATCAATAAAAAAATAAAGGCCTAAGCCTTTATTTTTTCTTGAAAACATAAAGATCCTTGTTAGGACCGGTTATTTCTTTTCCGTCCATATCCAGCTGGATAAGAACGTTTTCACCTACCTTGTATTTATAATGGGTATCTTTTCCTTTTAGAGTAATAACATTACCTGCAGCATTCCACTCAAAAGTTCCTTTATCCTGATTTTTCGAATTTCTTTCGATATATTCCTCGTTGATGCTGAATGTTTTATCATTATTAATGGTAAGAGACGTCTTAATTCCCGGACAGTCTGCACAAGGAACTACAGCTTCATACGTTCCCGGCCAGTCGAGAGCGTTTTCAGAAGTATCACCCGGAGCCGTAGGAGTTGCTTTTGTAATGCTGTCAGAAGGTGCAGTCTGTACAGCTGCAGAATCCGTTGTGGCATCAGTAGTTTCTGTGGTTTTTTCTTTAGGGTTACATGAGGCTAAAAACGCAGCTGATGCAATTCCCAGAATGAACATTTTGCTATTTACCATGATGAAATAATTTTGATATTAATAATTTAAGTGTGCCCTATGAGCAACAAAAACTGAGCCATAGGCAGGAATGAGAGTGTCGGAGAGTTTAAGAGTTAATGAGTGTTTTTAGGAGAGAATATGAAGAGGGAAGAGGGAAGTTCCGGAGATCTGTAAAGAAAAAATATAAATCAGGCGTGTGAAATCTTGATTCTTGGTTCTTGTTTCTTGGCTCTTGGCTCTTGTTTCTGAATCTGTAAAATTCACCATTCACTTGCTCAGCAAAATTCACCATTCACCATCAACCCCCTCACATCCATCAAAACCCAACTTTCGCTTTCATTTCATAAGGCATATGTATAATATTCTTTGTAAATTGGGACAAAATTTTGATTATGACAAAAAAGATACTTTTATCCGTATTTCTTTTGCCGGCTGCAATGGCATTTGCGCAACAATATGGAGGAATGTGGATTCCTACAGAACTGAATGAAAAGGAAATGAAGGATTTGGGAATGAAAATCTCTGCCAAAGACATTTTCAATACCCAGAAGCCGAGCATAAAAGATGCGGTAGTACAGTTTAACGGCGGATGTACGGCAGAAATCATTTCACCTAAAGGATTATTGCTTACCAACCATCACTGTGGATACGGGCAGATTCAGGCACATTCTACAGTTCAGAATGATCTTCTTTCCAATGGTTTCTGGGCTAAAAATCCGGACGGAGAACTTCCGAACCCGGGTGTAAAAGTAGACTTCATTGTAGACATCAAAGAAGTAACAGATAAGATTTTAGAAGGAACAGACAACCTTGTGGAACCTGAACTGACTAAAAAAGTTAATAAAAATATTGAGGTTTATAAAAATTCTCAGAAAATAGAATCTTACCAGTCGATCATTGTAAAATCAATGTATTACGGTAACAAATATTATGCTTTCACCACGGAAACATACAAAGATATCCGTCTGGTTGGGGCCCCGCCTCAAAGCATAGGGAAATTCGGGAGCGATACGGACAACTGGGTTTGGCCGAGACATACCGGAGATTTCTCCATGTTCAGAATTTACGCAGGGAAAGATAACAAGCCGGCAGAATATTCAAAAGACAATGTTCCTTATGTTCCGAAACACTATCTTCCGGTTTCCATAAAAGATAAGGCTGAAAATGATTTTACATTCGTATTCGGTTTTCCTGGAAAAACAACAGAATATCTTCCTGCAGTGGCTGTGGAAAAGATCATGACCGATATAGATCCTGCAAGGATTGCCGTACGTGAGGTAGCCCTGAAAACGCTGGACGAGAAAATGCGTACAGACAGCGAAACGCGTATTAAATATGCATCAAAATATGCATCGGTAGCCAATTACTGGAAAAAATGGATTGGTGAAGTAGAAGGTTTGAAAAAATCCAATGCAGTAGAGAAAAAAGTCATGTACGAAGGTTCCCTAGTCGCTAAAAATCATGAGATCAAAGCTACTCTGGATCAGCTGAACAAACTGTACAACGATCAGGCTCCTTATGCATTAAACAATGCTTACTATACAGAAGTGGTAAGAAATGCTGAAACACTGAAGCTTGCAGGCGATTATTACGACTATATAGCTTCTGTAGAGGCAGGAAAAATGGATGAAAAAGAACTTACCAAATTAAAAACAAAGGTAACTTCTTTCTACAAAGATTACAGCGCAGAGCTTGATGCTAAAGTGACGGCAAAACTGCTGGCTTTGTATGCCAATAAAACCGCTCCTCAGTTTCTGCCTGTCGGATTCAATAAATATAAAGACGAAAATCAGAACATTCCCGTCATAGAAGAGATGTCTAAAAACTCAATCATCACAGGAAGAGAGCAGGTAAACGGAGCGACTCTTACCGGAGATATTGAGAAAGCATTTTCCAACCAGGACAAGCTGATCAAGACCTTGAAGAAAGACCCGATTTACCAGCTGTATGTTTCCATGAAAGAAATATATATGAAAAATGCTGATCCTCAGTTCACTTCTCTTCAGGGGAAAATTGATGACCTTCAGAAGAAATTCATGGCCCAGCAGATGGCCGCTGATAAGGATAGAAAATTCTTCCCGGATGCGAACTCTACGCTTCGTGTAACCTACGGAAAAGTAAAGGGCTCTACGCCTAGGGATGCTGTTTCTTACGGTTATCAGACGCATTTGGCAGGCGTGATGGAAAAATATATTCCGGGAGATTATGAATTTGACGTTCCTAAAAAACTGATCGATCTTTACAACAAAAAAGACTACAGTATCTATAAGGACAAAACAGGCGATGTTCCTGTAGGATTCACGGCTACCAACCATACAACGGGAGGGAATTCAGGAAGTCCGGCGCTTGATGCCAACGGAAACCTTGTAGGACTTAACTTTGACAGACAGTGGGAGGGAACGATGAGCGATATCAATTATGATCCGCGTTTCAGCCGGAACATCATGGTAGATACTAAATATATCCTGTTCATTATCGATAAATTTGCCGATTCCAAATGGCTTATCGATGAAATGAAGGTGATAAAATAATACACAAAAGTGATACCTTTAAGAATCTATTTGAATCCAATTTAAATAGATTCTTTTTATTTAATGGAGATGAAAGATAAGATCATCAATATACTTGCCGCCTTCGAAACAGGAAATATCGGAAATTCTTTTCCGATGGATTATTGTCTGCCTGTTTATCACTGTGTTTCTGATGAAAGCCTGCCGCATATCCGAAACATTATTCAGTATAAGAATACAAAGCAGTTCGAAGAAGATCTGGACTGCCTTTCAAAACACTTTCAGTTTGTCAGCTGGTCAGAATTCAGGGACTTTGTCAATGGTAGCTTTAAACCTAAAAAGAAGATTGCTTTCCTGACTTTTGATGACGGTTTCAGAGAATTTTACGATACTGTGCTTCCTGTTCTGGAACGCAAGGGAATATATGCCTGTAATTTTATAAATCCGGCTTTTATCGATAACCAGGAGCTGATGTTCAGATGTAAGGCGAGTTTAATTATTGATGCCGTGGAAAAAGCAAAAACAGCAGATCCGGAGATTTTTCAAATGCTTTCTCTGGAAAATCCGTCAAAAGAAGCCTTAAAGCAGCAGGTTTTAAAAATTAATTATCATAAAAGAGAGCTGCTGGACAGGCTTACTGAAAAATTGGGAATCGATTGTAATGCCTACTTAAAAGAGCACACTCCATATCTTACAACAGACCAGTTAAAAGTACTGACACAAAAAGGCTATGGAATTTCCTCCCACAGCTGGGACCATCCAAAATATGGTGAACTGTCCTTAAAAGAACAGATGGAAAGTACCGACCGGACTTTTAATTATTTGAAGGAAAACGATTTTATGTATGAAAGCTTTGCATTTCCGTTCACGGATTTTGGAGTAAAAAAAGATTTCTTTGATGAACTGTTTAAAAATGAAGACCTGTTCTGCTGCTTTGGAAGCGCAGGGGCAAAATTAGACAGTGTTGAAAAGCTTTTTCACAGAATCCCGATGGAAACAGGTGAGAGCGGAGAACATATATTAAAAAAAGAAACTGCTTATTTCAGATTGAAAAAAATCATCAATAAAAATAAAATACTGAGAAGATGACCGAGCTGAAGACATTTAACAAAAAAGAACTTGAAGATTTTGTTTTGTCAGGAGATTTCAAAAGCTTTGATTTTCTTCCTATTTCAGAGCACCGGGCAAAATCCCAGATCAGAAATCTGAAAGCTTTAGATGATCAGACGCTTTTGGTACTGGCTTTTTATGATGGAAAGCTGGCGGGTTATGTAGGATGTTTTCCTGATAATTATCTAATTGACGGGAAAATATTCCATTATGCATGGCTGAGTACCCTGTTCGTAAGTGAAGCATTCCGTGGAAAAAGGATTGCCAAAACGTTGCTGAATAAAATGTTTGAGGAATACGACGGCAATATCATTGCAACAGAATTTACCAAAGAAGCAGAAACTCTTTACAATATGCTGGGCGTTTTCGAGTATGCTTACCCGAAGACTGGAAAAAGATATTATTTCAGATCAGATGCAGCTTACATTATTCCTGGGAAAAAGTCCGGAACCAAGGCTGTAAAACCGCTTTTTCAAATAGCCGATGCTGTTGCCAATTCTTTAATTGTTTTAAAGAACTCCAGCATAAGAAAACCCGGATTCAGATTCGAAATCCTTGATCACATTGATGCTGAAAGTTCTGAATTCATGTCAAAATTCCGGAGCAGACGAAATGCCGATGAAATCAATATATGGATAAAGAATCCCTGGGTACTGGAAAGTAACAGGAAAGAAGATAAATACCTGTTTTCGAGCTATGCGGAGGTTTTTAAATATGTCTGGGTGAAAATATATGATGACAGTCATAATTTAGCAGCCTGTTCGCTGCTTCAGCTCAGAGACGGGAATCTTAAAATTCCTTATCTGTTTTCAGAAGCTTCGGATCTGGATCGGGTTATTGATTTCTTAAGCTATTATATTGCCGGCAATAAAGTAAAAACCTTAACCAGCTATCAGAAAGAGCTCAATTTACGAATAGAAAAGTCGAAAATATTTCCAAAGATCTACGAGCGCAACTTTGAAAGAAGATACTTGTTTCACAAAGAACTCATCCAGCACCTCCCGGAAGGATTTGATCCTGAATATCAGGATGGGGATGGCGATTGTATGATGACTTAGATGAGTGTTGATGGATTTTAGATATAAAAACCGCCTCAAATAAATGAAGCGGTTTGAATTTTTTAATGTCCGAAGATCTCTTCCAACGTTAACTCTTTAAAGGTTCCCATCTGGTTCACGGCATCCATATCCAGATTTTCTTTCTTACCAATAATTGCTGTATTAAAATGTATTGGCTTAATCTTCGTCTGGTAGAAATCCTTCAGATCATCGAACTTCAGATTTTCGATCTGTCCATAGATATCTTTTCTGAAATCATGGTAAATTCCAAGTTTTTTCAGTCGTAACGTATTGAAAAATATATTGTTTCGGGTAATTCGGGTTGAAGCAATCTGTTTCAGGGCAGCATTTTTGGCATTTTCAAACTGTATTGGCACTTCAGGAAGCTCATTCATCAGCTCACCCATTGTACTTACGGCCGTCTGGAGTTTATCCGGCTGTGTTCCGATATAGGTGGTGATATAATCCGGATGGCCCAGTTCAGAATTGGCCGCATAAGAAACATATGCCGAATACGCCAAACTTTTACTTTCACGGATCTCCTGGAAAACAATAGACGAAAGTCCTCTTCCGAAATATTCATTGAAAACATTAATCTTTCCAAAGTTTGAAGTATCCACCTGATGGCCTCTTCCTACTTTGCTCATTTCCATCTGAACCATATCATAATCGGTGAAATAGACATTTCCGTTCGTTTCAGGCTCAGGATACTGTTTAGGCTCAGGAATCCGGAAGCTTTCATTTTCTACATACTTTCCAATATACTGTTTGAAATTTTCTATATCCTTTCCATAGAAAAATATTTCGTAAGGATATCTGAAAATATTTTTCATTCTGTCCGTGAATACCTCTGCATTGCTGCTTTCAAGCTCCTTCTTGGAAATAATATCCGTGTAACGTGAGAAATTTCCCAGTTTTGTATAATTGGTCAGGGCAGTCATGATACGGGTTTTATCTTTTTTTGTAGCCTGGCGGTTTTCAAGAACCGTTCCTACAAATTGTCTGTAGATCTCCTGATCCGGTTGTACATCATACATCCAGTGCTGCAGAAGGGCAATTCCCTTTTCAATATTTTCTTCCAGACCGCTCAGAGAGATCAGAAGCTGGTCACTCGTTGTCTTAAAATCGTTGCTGACCCCGATCTTAAAGAATTCCTTCTTCAAATCCTCAGGCGAAAGATCTTCAGTTCCAAGATATTGCAGTAATTGCGTGGAAATTCCAAGGTCCCTGTCATGATCGCTGCCGAAAGGGAAGATAAAGTGTGCCTGCGCAATATCATTGTACTTATTGCGAACGAAGCTCAGCTTTTTATCCTTTATCTTATCCGTGAGAATTTCTTTCTCATAATCAATGAACTCCGGCAGTATATCTTCTGTTTTTTCTGCGGTGATTTCCTTTAAAAATTCAGACTGTGCGTCGCGGTTTATTTTGATCGGCGTAATTCCTGGATTTTCAACTCTTACCAATTGGTCATTAACACCCTTTTCCTTATAAACAATAATATAATTGTCTTTAAAAAAAGTATTGGCGAAATCTATCACCTCTTCTTTGGTGAATTTTTCATACTCATCCATTTCATTCAGTTCCTGTTCCCAGGTTCTGCCTTTAATGTATGTATCGTAAAGATTGGTAGCCAGTCCGTCTGCTGTTTCAAGGCCTTTCATCCTTTGAATTTTGAAATCATTAATGATTGCAGGCAGCATCCAGTCCGGAAATTCTCCTTTTTTGATCAGCTCAACTTGTTCCAGAACCATATCTTTTGCTTCATCCAAAGTTTGTGTTTCCTTAGGAACCGCGACGATAGAAAAATATCCATACTGCTTTAAGCCGACAGAAAAAGCCTGTGCCCAAAGCATTTTTTGCGTCTGGTTGATATTAAGGTCAAGCAATCCTGCTTCCCCTCTGTTGCTGAGGATATTAGCCGCAATATCTGCCAGCATTGCCTCTCGCGTGCCGTAGCTGTCTGTTCTCCATGCCAGCTGAACCCTTGGTGTTGTAGGACTTTTAACCGTTCTTTTTACAATTTGCGTTAATGGCTGTTCAATAACAGGCGTTTTTTTCGGAAGTTCTCTGTAAGGAATCGTTCCAAAATATTGATCGACCAGCTGAATCGTTTCCTCAAAATCCAGATCTCCCACCAAAACCACGGCATAATTATTTGGAACGTAATACTCATCAAAATACTTATGAATGGCCTTCATCGAAGGATTCTTCAGGTGCTCAGGCTTTCCGAGCGTTGTTTGCTGGCCGTTCGGATGCGTTGGAAAAAGAGCGGCCATCAGTTCATAATTCACAAGCCTTGAATCATTATCCTGGGCCCTGTTAAATTCCTCATATACCGATTCCAGCTCCGTATGGAAAAGCCGCAATACGATTTCTGAAAACCTTTCCTTTTCTATTTTAAGCCATTTTTCGAGTTCGTTATTTGGAATATTATTTTTGTAAACCGTTTCATCAAACCAGGTATGTGCATTTGTCCCGCTGGCTCCCAATGAAGAAATAGCCTTATCATATTCATTGGCGATCGCATACTGGCTGGCTTCCTGGGATATCTCGTCTATTTTTTTATAGATCTCTTTTTTCTTTTCAGAATCCTGTTCCGCTTTATGATCCTCATAAAGGGAAGAAATCCGGTCAAGAAGCTCCTTTTCTTTTTCCCAGTTCTGGGTGCCAATTTTTGAGGTTCCTTTGAACATCATGTGTTCAAGATAATGTGCCAGGCCGGTATTGTCAGCCGGATCATTGTTACTTCCCGTTCTTACCGGGATATAAGTCTGTATCCTGGGAGCATCAAAATTTTGTGCCAGAAAAACTTTCAGGCCATTCTTTAAAGTGTAAATTCTTACTTTGTTTTCATCATTGGGAATTGTGATATATTCGTAGTTGTTTTTATCTGTATGAACCGTTTCTTTGTATCTTTTGTCAATCATAAGCTAACTCATTTCATTCCTATAAATCAGAATGCCTTACAAATGTAAGGAATCAGGAAAGAACAAACCGGAATTTCCTTATTATTGCATCTATGGTTTTGATTTATATCAGATAAAAACATTATTACATGATCAGATACTAAAACTATCCCGTAATTACTATTTTACAAATTGAGATGACAATGAATATTCAATACCGAAAACTTTTACCCGAAGAAAGTATCATCTATAGAACGATCAGGCTCGAAAGCTTAAAAAAATTCCCGGAATCTTTTTGTGCGGATTATGAGGAAGCGTTAAAAACTGAAAAATTCAGAATGGAATATGATATTGAAAATCAGTTGGCAGAAAGATTTGTAGTGGGTGCTTTCAATGAAGATCAGCTTATTGGAATCTGCACTTTTGTTAAAGATGAAAATGACAGAGGAAATATTTACCAGATGTATGTTAAAGAAGAATATCAGGGTAAAAATATAGGTCGGCATCTGATTCAGAAGGTTATAGAAGAAGCGAATAAAGAGTTTAAAGATATTGAAATCTATCTTGAAGTCAAAAATACGAATATCAAAGCACATAGACTTTACCAAAAGATTGGCTTCACAGAAATTCCTGATGTGGAGCTAAATGAAGACGATGCAAGTGTTCTGATGAAATACTCTCCAGTATAAAATGTATTTATTAATTCAATATTCATCAGCTTCTTTCCAAAATAAATTCAATAAGTTTGCAGTAGTTTTCCAAAAACTCACACCATGCACGGAAACATTCTGATCATCGATGACGAGATCAAGCTCCTGAAACTATTAGGAATGATTCTTTCCCAAGAAGATTTTAACGTAAAAGAAGCTTCAACAGCACGTTCTGCAATGACTATGCTTGAACAGCATGAATTTGATGTCGTTCTCTGCGATGTCCGCCTTCCCGATGCTTTTGGGGTGGATCTGGTACGATCCATCAAAACCAAATATCCACATCTCGAAATTATTCTGATGACCGCTTTTGGGAATATTACCGATGCCGTTCAGGCGATGAAAAACGGGGCGTATGACTATCTGGTGAAAGGGGACGACAATGAGAAGATCATTCCGCTGGTCTATAAAGCACTGGAAAAAGTAAAGGATAACCGTGCTAAAATGGGACAAAAACCCACCATGTCAAAAGGATTCGGACAGATCATAGGAATTTCTCCTCTGATTATTCAGTCTAAAAAACTGGCTGAAAAGGTAGCTTTAACAGATGCCGCCGTTCTTCTGACCGGAGAAACCGGAACCGGAAAGGAGGTTTTTGCCAATGCCATCCATGAAGGAAGCGACAGAAAGAAAAATAATTTTGTAGCCATCAACTGCTCAGCATTCAGCAAAGAAATACTGGAAAGTGAACTTTTCGGACATAAACAGGGGGCTTTCACCGGTGCTGTAAAAGATAAAAAAGGTCTCATAGAAGAAGCCAACGGCGGAACCTTATTTTTAGATGAAATAGGAGAGATGCCCATTGAACTGCAGGCCAAACTTCTTCGTGTCCTCGAAACCGGAGAATTTATCAAAATGGGTGAAACCAAAGTTTCCCGTTCCGACTTCAGGCTGATTGCTGCAACCAACAGAAATCTGGAAGACGAAATTAAGCAGGGGCATTTCCGTGAAGATCTGTATTTCCGGTTAAATGTTTTCGAGATCCATCTTCCGCCATTGCGTGAAAGAAAAGAGGACCTTAAAATGCTGGCCAAAAACTTTATCGATATTTTCTCACGAAAACTTCATCTTTCGGCACTGCAAGTGGATCCGGATTATTATAAAATGCTGGAAAAGAACGACTGGAAAGGAAACATCCGCGAGCTTAGAAATGCTGTGGAGAGAAGCCTTATTTTAATGGAAGATAATATCCTGGATGCCGGAAGTCTTCCGCATTACTCAGATAAAGCAGTTCCTGAAAGTGACTCTTTAAGCATAAGGACTCTGGAAAAAATACACATCCAAAAAGTCCTGCAATACACGAAAGGTAATAAAGCCGAAGCCGCCAGACTGCTGGAAATAGGTATTGCAACGTTGTACCGCAAGCTGGAGGAATACGGGTTGAGGTAATTCATCTCCTGAGTTTGAGAGTTTCGGGATGCGGGTTTCAGAGTCGGAGTGTTTGAGAGTATATGAGTGTAAAAGGTTGCTAGTTGACGGTTGCTGGTTGTAGTAATTAAGACATATAGTCTGAAATCTAATGTCTTACATCTAAAGTCTTGTTTCTTGGCTCTTGTTTCTTGAACCTCCCATTCATATTTCACTTGCAACGCAAAATTCACCATTAATGTTTTCCAATCTTCGCCTTAATCTAAAAGTCTCATGTCTCGTGTCTAACATCTAACATCTAATTTCTAACCCTTATCATTTCAATAAACGGGCCTATCAAAATGATAGGCTTTTGTGTTTTGGTACGGTTGAGTTATTTTATATAAGTGATTGTTATTTAATTGTTTAATTGTTTTGTTTTCAGAATGGGCCATCTTTTGGCCTATAGGATGTGAATAAAATATTTTAAAAATGACAATTTCAAGAAAAACGTTCAAAAAACGTGAGCACGCAGGCTTCAGTCTGCTGATGGTATCGTACGTACTGCTGACTCTTTTAACCTTAATAATAACGATATGATGCTGATAAGTTTGATCCTGCTTTTCGCAGTGATGTTCTGGCTTCTTTACAAATCCGTTGAATTTTTTGATAAAATATAAAACTATGTGGAGTTTATTTTTCCTTTCCATTCTGGCCTTTGGGTACATCTGCTACGTTTTGCTGAAACCTGAAAAATTTTAACCGGTCATGAATACAGAAATTTTAGGCGTTATTGCCATGTTTGTGATCACATTAGTTATTGGAATACTTCTTGGAAAATACATTGCTAATGTGTATGGGTACAAAAAGACCTTCTTAGATCCTGTTTTTGAACCTGTTGAAAAATTAATTTATAAAATATCAGGTATTAATCCTGTTCGTCAGATGACATGGAAACAGAATATGTATGCCATGCTGACGATTAATCTGGTTTGGTTTATTATAGGATTCCTGATCCTGCTGAATCAGTCCTGGCTTCCCTTAAATCCTGACGGAAACCCGGATATGTCGCCTGACCTTGCTTTTAATACAGCTATTTCCTTCCTGGTGAACTGTAACCTTCAGCATTATTCAGGAGAAACGGGCGTAAGTTATTTAAGTCAGCTTTATCTGATGTTTCTGCAGTTTGTGACCGCAGCTACCGGAATGGCGGCTATGGTTGTTCTTTTCAAAGCTTTTAAAGATAAAACCACTACAGAATTAGGGAATTTCTACGATTTCTTTACTAAATCTGTGGTCAGAATACTCGTTCCGGTCAGTATCCTTGTTGCCCTGATCCTTTCTGCCAACGGAAGTCCGATGACTTTCGAAGGAAAAGATCATATTACAACGCTGGAAGGGCAAAAAGTTGATGTTTCCAGAGGACCTGTAGCTGCTTTTGTGGCGATCAAGCACTTGGGAACCAATGGGGGAGGTTTCTTCGGGGCCAACTCAGCACATCCGCTTGAAAATCCAAACTATGTGACGAATATGACTGAAATGGTCACTCAGATGATCATTCCGTTCGCATTGGTTTTTGCCTTAGGGTTTTACCTGAAAAAGAGAAAACTGTCATGGGTAATCTTTACCGTAATGACGGTTGGCTTTCTGGCACTTGCTGTTCCGAACGTTGTGAATGAAACAAACGGAAACCCGCTCATCACGCAGATGGGCGCTGACAGTAATCTTGGTGCGATGGAAGGGAAAGAGATCCGTTTCGGAAGTGCATCTTCAGGATATTGGAGCATTGCCACAACAGTGATCTCAACAGGTTCTGTGAATTCGATGCATGACAGTACCATGCCGCTTTCAGGAATGAACGAGCTGCTAGCCATGATGATCAACTGTTTCTACGGCGGCTGTGGAGTCGGAATTCTGAATTATTTCATTTTTATCATTCTCGCTGTATTCATCAGTGGTCTGATGGTAGGAAGGACACCGGAATTCATGGGCAAGAAGATCGAAGCTAAAGAAATGAAGATCGCAATGATCGTCGCTCTTTTTCACCCGTTCTTAATACTTGTAGGAACAGCATTAACTGCCTATCTACCTGAATTTGGTGCCAAAACATTGAATAATCCCGGTTTCCACGGATTCAGTGAAATGTTATACGAGTTCACTTCTTCTTCTGCGAACAACGGCTCCGGATTTGAAGGCCTTGGCGACAATACCCCATGGTGGAATATCTCAACAGGAATCGTATTGCTGTTATCCAGATTTATTCCGATCATTGGACCGATAGCGATTGCAGGATTATTGGCACAAAAGAAATTCATCCCGGAAAGTTCAGGAACCCTGAAAACGGATACAGCCACTTTCGGCTTTATGACACTGGCGGTGATCCTTCTTATTGCGGCCCTGTCTTTCTTCCCGGCATTGACCTTAGGACCTATTGCAGAACAGATTCAGTATTTCTCTAAATAAAAGAAAATTAATTTTTTGACCATTAAGAAGATAAAAAGAGTTTAAGAATATTAAGCTGTACACCAATTTGCAGCAAGCTTGAAAATATTCTTTTGAATATAATCTTAATTCTTCTTCACTTCTAAATAGCTCTTAATGGTTTAAGTATCAATAATTAAAATTAAAATCAACAGTCAGCCATTAGGAAGATTGAAATATCAGGAAACTAGTCTAAATCTCATCGATCATTCACCTGAATATATTATCCATTTCCACTCCTTTTGTTTTAATCTGTCTTAATGGTTGCCGTTGATTTACAATGATATAACTCTTTCAAAAAAATGAAAAATCAATCACAGACATTGTTTCAAAAAGATTTGGTGAACGAAGCGATCAAACAGTCCTTCGTCAAGCTGAATCCGAAAATCATGTTTAAAAATCCCGTAATGTTCCTGGTGGAGGTCGGAACAGTGGTGATGTTCATCGTAAGCCTTTTTAGTCTTACAGGAGACCAATCACAGGGAAGCTTTGCTTATAACTTTACGGTATTCATCATCTTATTTTTCACCGTTCTTTTTGCCAATTTTGCGGAAGCCATTGCAGAAGCCAGAGGAAAAGCCCAGGCGGATACCCTCAGAAAAACGCGTGAAGAAACTCCTGCCAAAGTGGTGACGGACAACAAACCCGGCTTTCAGGTAGAAACCGTTCTGAAAAGGTCTGCCGAAATGAAGCTGGGTGATATCTTCCTTTGCGAAACCGGAGATCAGATCCCGATGGACGGAGAAATTATCGAAGGATTGGCCACCATTGATGAATCTGCGATCACCGGAGAAAGTGCACCCGTTATCCGTGAATCAGGAGGCGATAAAAGTTCTGTAACCGGAGGTACAAAAGTGCTTTCCAACAGAATAAAAGTAAAGGTGACCACCAAACCGGGGGAATCTTTCTTAGATAAAATGATTGCTCTTGTAGAGGGGGCATCAAGACAGAAAACACCTAATGAAATTGCATTAACCATACTTTTGGCAGGATTTACCCTGACCTTTATTATCGTAACACTCACTTTAAAACCTTTTGCAGACTACGCGCAGACTCCCATTACCATTGCGGCATTTATATCACTTTTCGTTTGTTTGATTCCCACAACCATTGGAGGTCTGCTTTCTGCAATCGGAATTGCCGGAATGGACAGAGCTTTGAGAGCGAATGTAATTACTAAAAGTGGGAAGGCAGTAGAAACTGCCGGAGACATCGATGTACTGCTTCTTGATAAAACAGGAACCATTACCATCGGAAACCGTAAAGCAACAGAATTTCACCCTGCAGACGGAATCAGACTGCCGGATTTCATTAAAGCTTCAGCATTAAGTTCAGTAGCGGATGAAACACCGGAAGGAAAATCCATTATAGAACTAAGCCAGCTGAAATCAGAAGATCTTCTGGTTCCGAATCCGGTCTATATTGATTTCTCAGCGGAAACAAGAACTTCAGGAATTGATTTTGAAGAAACAAGAATCCGGAAAGGAGCTTATGATACGATAAAAAAACTGACTGAAAAAGCCGGGAACATCTTCCCTAAAGAAACCCAGGATGCTGTTACCAAAATCTCTGAAAACGGGGGAACTCCTCTTGTTGTAAGTGTTAATGAAAAAGTCTGGGGCGTTATTGAACTTCAGGATATCATTAAAACAGGAATTCAGGAACGTTTCCAGAGATTGAGAAAAATGGGGGTAAAAACGGTGATGGTAACCGGAGATAATCCACTGACTGCGAAATTCATCGCTGAAAAAGCAGGCGTAGATGATTTCATTGCCGAAGCCAAGCCTGAGGACAAAATGAACTACATCAAAAAAGAACAGCAGGAAGGAAAGCTGGTTGCCATGATGGGAGACGGAACGAATGACGCACCGGCCCTGGCTCAGGCCGATGTGGGGGTAGCCATGAACAGCGGAACACAGGCTGCAAAAGAAGCCGGGAATATGGTGGATCTTGACAATGACCCTACGAAACTGATTGAGATTGTAGAGATCGGGAAGCAGCTGCTGATGACCCGTGGAACCCTGACAACTTTCAGTATTGCCAATGACGTTGCTAAATATTTTGCCATCATTCCGGCCTTGTTTATCACCTTCATCCCATCCCTTCAGAAACTGAATATCATGAATCTTCACAGCCCGGAAACAGCGATATTATCAGCGGTTATTTTCAATGCCGTGATCATTCCTTTCCTTATTCCACTGGCGTTAAAAGGAGTTGCCTATAAGCCGATCGGTGCCAGTGCATTATTGAGAAGAAACCTTTTGATCTATGGTTTGGGAGGTGTTATTGTTCCGTTCATCGGGATCAAAATCATCGATTTAGTGATCAGTTTATTCTATTAAAATTTAAAAAATGAAAAATCATATTGTTACAGCATTCAGGCTGACTTTTGTAATGCTGGCTGTCGTAGGAATTTATCTGTTTATCGTATACGGGGGCTCAAAAATATTGCCTACAAAAGGAAATGCAGAGATCATTACCCAAAACGGACAGAAATTCTACGCCAATATCGGACAGGAATTTAAATCTGAAAAATACTTCCACGGGCGTCCTTCATCCGTTAATTATAATGCAGCTGGAAGCGGCGGAAGCAATAAAGGACCCAGCAACGAAGAATATCTGGAAACCGTACAGAAAAGAATAGATACTTTAAAAATGGAACATCCGGGAATGGAAAATACAAAAGTTCCGGTAGAGCTGGTGACAGCCAGTGGAAGCGGTCTGGATCCGGACATTTCTGAAGAGGGAGCTTTGTATCAGGCAAAGAAAATTGCAGAAGTAAGAAACCTTTCTGAGGAAAAAGTAAGAAATTTGATTAAAAATCAAGCCGAGAAACCGTTTTTAGGACTTTTAGGACCGTCAAAAGTAAATGTACTGAAGCTTAATATCGCTTTGGACCAATTAAAATAATGTAGACATCACCGTGAAAAAATATATCATTACCAGTGCCGTAGTATTCGGAATATTTTTCCCGAAAGCACAATCATCAGATTCATTAAAAACAGAAAATAAAGTGACTTTTTCTGCCTATGCAGAACTTTTCTACACTTATGATTTTAATGAACCTGCTAATCATCTCCGTCAGAATTTTTTATACTCTTACAACAGGCATAACGAGCTCAATCTGAATTTAGGATTGGTAAAAGCAAATTATCAGACTGAAAATCTCCGCGCTAATGTAGCTTTAATGGCCGGAACCTACGCGCAGGACAATATGGCTGCAGAACAGGAAGCATTACGCTATGTTAATGAAGCAAACGTGGGAATTAAAATTTCAAAGACCAGAAACCTGTGGATTGATGCAGGGATTATGCCTTCCCATATTGGGTGGGAGAGTGCTATAGGAAAAGATAATATTAACCTGACGAGAAGTTTTGCTGCTGAAAATTCTCCTTACTTTGAAACCGGAGCTAAGATTTCTTATACTTCAGACAGCGGAAAATGGTTTTTGAGCGGATTAGTGCTTAATGGCTGGCAGCGTATTGCAAAGCCGGAAGGAAATCAAAGCATTTCTTTTGGGCACCAGGTGACCTACAAACCGACAGAAAAAATCACGCTGAACAGCAGCTCATTTATTGGAAACGACAAATCAAAAGCTGAAAAAAGAATGCGTTATTTTCATGATTTTTACGGAAGTTTTCAGCTGACAGACCGATTTTCGGCTTTGCTTGGATTCGATATCGGGGCAGAACAGAAAGAGAAAGGCAGCAAAAGTTATAATATCTGGTACACTCCCAATGTATTAATGAAATATCAGCTTGACAATAAATGGGCTCTGGCAGGAAGACTAGAGTATTACAATGATAAAAACGGGGTGATCATCAGTACCAAAACTCCCAATGGCTTCCAAACCTTCGCATATTCTCTGAATGTTGATTATGCGATTCTGAAGAATGTAATATTCCGTACAGAAGCAAGAGGATTTACTTCCAAAGATGCCATTTTTGTGAAAAATGATGAGATGAAGCAGGGAAATTTCTTTATCACGACAAGTCTGGCTGCATGGTTTTAGAAAGTGAAAAGTGAATAATGAAGAGTGAAAAATAATAACCACAAAAGTCACAAAAGTTTTTTTGACACTTAAGTTATTTTAAAGTTTAATACTTAAAGAATAAAAAGCTCACTTAAGTTTTAAAAGCCAAAAGATTTTATTCTGTCAGTTTATAAAATATCTGCGTAATCTGTGTGATCAGCGAGAGATAAAAAGCAGGCTTAAAATAACAAAGGTGGTGGTAATGGTTATCATTGAATGACCGACAAAGAATTCCCCTCCTGTGGAGGGGTGGCGAAAATTCAAAGAATTTTTGACGGGGTGGTTCAGGATAGTTCAATAAAAAATGTCCAAATAATCGTAACTTACTTATATATTCTAAAGTATTGGAAATAAACCTTTTGTGCCTTTTGTATTAAAAATAAAGCAAAAAAATCAATGTCATCAGCAAAACATTTTTTAGAACTGATCCAGAAATCCCGGAAAGGTAAATTCAAGATCTATATCGGGATGAGTGCAGGCGTGGGAAAAACTTTCCGGATGCTTCAGGAAGCGCAGTCTCTGCTGCGTAATGGCATTGATGTAAAGATCGGTTATATAGAAACCCACGGAAGAGAAGAAACAGTAGCGCTTACCGATGGAATTCCTGAAATCCCGAGAAGATCGGTTTTCTATAAAGGTAAAAGCCTCGAAGAGATGGATCTTCAGACCATTATCAATGAGCATCCGGAAGTGGTTCTAGTGGATGAGCTGGCCCATACGAATGTAGAAGGTTCAAAAAATAAAAAAAGATGGCAGGATGTGCTGGAAATCCTAGACAGCGGAATCAATGTTATCAGTGCCATGAACATCCAGCACATCGAAAGTCTGAATGAGGAGGTAAAAAACATCACCGGAATAGAAGTGGCTGAACGTGTTCCTGATAAAATTTTGAGTCTTGCCGATGAGGTAGTGAATATAGACCTTACCGCCGATGAGCTGCTTACCCGTCTAAAGGAAGGCAAAATTTATAAAAAAGAAAAGATCCAGACAGCGCTTACCAATTTCTTTCAGAGCGGACATATTTTGCAGCTGAGGGAGCTGGCTTTAAAAGAAGTGGCTGCCCATGTTGAAAGAAAAGTAGAAACGGAGATCAAGACAGAGAATTTTAAACCGATAAAATTTCTTGCATGCATCAGCAGTAATGAAAAAATCGCCAAAAATATCATCCGGAAAACGGCCCGTCTGGCAAGTTATTACAACAGTCAGTGGACCGTCCTGTATGTTCAGAAATCTTCGGAAAATCCTGAAAAAATTGCCCTTGACAAGCAGCGGTATCTGATTAATAATTTTAATTTAGCACAGGAATTGGGAGCGAAAGTGGTCCGCGTAAAAGAAAGCAGTGTCCACAATGGAATTCTGGAATATGTAATTGCCCATAATATCACGACGGTATGCATCGGGAAACCTCATGCACAGCTCTGGCAGCGTCTTTCCGGTTACAGCTGGATTTATACGCTGATGAATAGGCTGAACGAAAGACAGATAGATATTATTATTTTATCTTAGAAGTAATGAAACTTAAAACAAAACTCACCTTAGGCGTAGGTCTTTTATTTTTACTGATCGTTCTCATGTCAGTGATCGGGTCCGTCTATATCAATAAACTTAAATCCGATACTGAGAAGATCCTTACCGCCAACTACAACAGCCTGGAATTTTCCAAAAATATGCTCCTTGCCTTAGATAAAATAAGCACGGATAGTGCCGTTGCCGTTACGGATTTTCAGAAAAACAATAAGCTGCAGGAGAAAAACCTCACTGAATTTGGAGAAAAAGAAGCTACCCAAAGCCTGAATCTTCATTTCAACAGCTACCTGAAACAGCCTTCTCCGGAAAAGGAAAAACTGATCCGTGAAGATCTGGCTAAAATCATGTCCCTGAATATGAAAGGAATCGAGAGAAAAAGTGACATTGCTATTATCACTGCAGAAAATGCCACTTTCTGGATCGTCAGTCTGGGAACTGTATGTTTTCTCATTGCTTTTATCCTGCTTTTTAATTTACCGCAGACCATTGCGGAACCGATCAATCAGCTTACATTCAGTATCAGGCAGATCGCTGCTAAAAATTATAATGAAAGAGTCCATTTCAAAGGCAGTGAAGAATTTAACAGTCTTGCGGATTCCTTTAATACCATGGCAGAAAAGCTTCAGGAATACGAAAGCAGCAGCCTTTCCAAGCAGCTGATGGATAAAAAAAGGATTGAAACGCTGGTGAATAATATGCATGATGCAGTAATCGGGCTGGATGAAA
Source organism: Chryseobacterium sp. UF-81 (assembly GCF_058245105.1). Classification (NCBI taxonomy): domain Bacteria; kingdom Pseudomonadati; phylum Bacteroidota; class Flavobacteriia; order Flavobacteriales; family Weeksellaceae; genus Chryseobacterium; species Chryseobacterium sp. UF-81. Next base: position 176,906 of record NZ_JBSIBX010000007.1, read on the forward strand.
ACCACTTTATTTACATGATCAATGATGAAGCCCTGAAGATCACTAATCTCCGTAAGGAAGAAATCATCGGAAAAACAGCTCATGAAGTAGCGGTTAATAATGACCTGATGCGTGAATTGCTTAAAAATATTGATCATCCCGTGAAAGAACCGATCAAGATTGTCCGCGATCACAAAGAAAATTATTTTGAACAGGATATTATCCCTATTAATATTGTAAAAACAGGCGAAAAGGAAACAAAATATATTGGTAAGGTGATTCTTTTGAGAAATATTACACCTTTCAAAGAGCTTGATTTTGCTAAAACCAATTTCATTGCCACCATCTCCCATGAACTTAAAACACCGATTTCTGCTATAAAAATGGGTGTGCAGCTGCTTGGAAACCAAAAATTCGGAGCACTGAATGACCAGCAGAAAGAATTACTCAAAAGCATCAATGATGACGGGCAAAGACTGCTGAACATCACCGGAGAACTGCTGAATCTTTCGCAGGTAGAAACCGGAAACATTAGCCTGACCGTTGAAAAATGTTCCCCAAAAGAAATGGTACAGATGGCTATGAAGAATGTTGAAAAGCTGGCGGAGCAGAAGAACGTTTTGATCAATGCCGAATATCTGGTAAGTGATCATGATTTTGTTACTGCCGATTTTGACAAAACAGTCTGGGTGATCAATAACTTTCTGACTAATGCAGTAAAGCATTCTTTCCAGGACGAAAATATCCAGATCAGCGTAGAAAAAACCGATTCGATGATCCAGTTTAGTATTACCGATACCGGAAGTGGAATTGATGAAAAGTATCACCGCCAGATTTTCGACCGCTATTTTCAGGTTCCGGGAGAACAGCAGAACGGGACAGGGCTGGGGCTCGCTATCTCTAAAAATTTTATAGAAAAGCAGAACGGTGAAATAGGCGTAAAAAGTGCCCCGAACCAGGGAAGCACTTTTTATTTCAGGCTGCCGGAAGCATAAAGAAATTCTTTATCGTTTTCTTTGAGATATTTATAGTACAGTCCGGCCTTTAATTAAATTTTCATCAATATCATCAACCTGCTTATACCGGATTTCCCTGCTTTCATTGCAGTATCTGACCGAACCAGATTGGATATACCTGAAATATTGTATTGCAGCTGGATATTTTGCCTCTAAACGGCTGAACTCTTCCTTAAGCTTATCATTGTATTCATAGAATAAACGAATCCCTTTATGAATTGCTTCTTCCTCTTTGCAATTTTCAACCCTTTGGATAATTCGAATAGCATGTGCATAGTTTCTGATCTCTTTCTTTTTGGCCTTTAATGTATACAAATCGAGCAAAAGCCCTATACTAATGCCTCCATACTCAAAGATTTTTTCAAATTCACCACTATAATACAAAGATGGTGGCATATCATCCTGAGTATACCATGTCAGGGAAAATATGACGTTCATCGCAACATCGAAAGCTCTGTATGAGAGATATTCTTCAAGGGAAACTGTTTTCATCTGTACTTCTATGGTACGTAGTTTCAGTACGCTTTGCAGGTACCTGCTCATTTCCTTTCTGAATATATCTTTTACTTCCGTAGTCCAGTCGGTTCTTGAACAGAATTCACGGATAGGAAGAAATGTTTTTTCAATTTCGGGAGCTTCATTCAGTGCGGCCTGAAACCCTTCAAATGTTTGAATAATATGACCAAGGTCAACGGAATTGTCAAAAAACTGATCATCAATCAAGGCCCAATAACAGTAATACCGGCTAACAGCCTTCACTTTCTCAATATCACCCAAAGGGTGTATGTATGATGAATACAGGGCGCCGGTTGACATATGGTCACCATAAAGCCTTGTATTTTCACTTGATATATTGAAAATTTCGGTTTTATAATATTCTTTGATATCATCTACGATCACATCCATTTGTGGATGAATCATCATAGGTAATTGAGATTCTAAAAAAGGGACATTCATGTTTGGTTTATTTATAAATGAGGGAATGAGGAGAAATACTTTCAATACATTTAATCTGTCTGGAAAACCTTTTTGCTTTCACAGATGAGGATATAAATATTGTTATTGAATTTCCTTTAAATTCATAAAACAGAGCTGCGAAAAAATTCACAGCCCTGCAGATATAGATAAGATTATTAGTTTATTAGTTTAAATTTTGATGAATTTCTGAACCATCGTTTTGTCTTTGGTAAACAGTTTAATAATATAATTTCCTTTTGCCAGTTCAGAAACATTTACAGTATTACCTTTTACACCTGTCGTCATCAAAATCCTTCCTGAGGCATCATAAATTTCAGCTTTGATGATCTCGTCAGTGGAGTTGATGTAAAGAGCATCATGGGCCGGATTCGGGTAAATGCTTACATTCTTGTTGCCCGTTTTAGTTTCAGCAGTTGCCAGTACACCTCTTACCGTTGTAGTATATGTATTGGTCACAATCGGCGCATTATAATCAAAATAAATGTTCGCGGTATTACTGAACGCATCACCTATTGTCAAAGAGGACTTCGTCTTGATTTTGAAGGAAATATATCCGTCGTTGTTGGCATCGTCAAACGGAAGCTGTATATTTTCGAAAATAAATTCGGCCTTATTTGTTCCGGTCATTCTCGTTACAAAACTGTGGCTTGCATTCAATGGGGTCAAGGTAGAAATGTCAAATTTCGCAGCGTCGATCTCATCTTTCACCACAATATTTCTGGCATTGGCAGTTCCTTGATTTTCAAACCGGATCAGGTAATGAACGTAATCTCCCACCTGGGTCTGTGCGATCATCGTTCCCTCTAAACAGGTTTTATCATTCGGGTCCAGAGAATTTACAACCGTTTGGTTCAGGGTAAAGATATTGTCCGCAGGTGTATCGTCCGGAGCTCCGTTGATCTGTGCTGTATAATGCAGGATATCACCATCATTTACTGGTGGGGTATCGGTAGGGGTATTCAATTCAAATTTGACTTTGATTTCCCTGCTTTCAAAAGGAAGCAGACCGGTAAAATTCCAGGTAAGGTTTCCGGTAGATTGTAAATCAGGCGTTACAGTAGAGCTTACAAAATCCATAATGCTGTCATTATAGCTGAATCCAACAGTTCCGGATTGCATGGTGGTTCATTTATTTTTGTAAACAATTTTATAATCTGAATTAAACCCTGGTACTGCAGAATCCAATGGAATAATCACAATTTCAAGATCCGGATGGGAACCATTAGCAGTCAGACAGAAATTCTGGGTTAAAGGACTTGTCTGCATTGGAAAATTAGCAGTAAATGAAGCCGGGGAAATATTGAAATAAACCGGGTTTTCAAGAACCGGAGCTATTATATGCGTTCCTGCCAGTACCGGAATAGAGTAGTCCCCGGATTGATTACTTATAATGCTTCCTGTAGTTCCGCTTCCTGAAATATTAAATTTCTGGAATGCCTTATTCAAATCTGCCGGATCGCAGCCGTTTCCGTTGAGATCATATTTAGTATTGCCTTTGATGGTATAAAAAGTGCCTCCGGGAGTGAATGAGCAGTAAGAGTTTACCGTTACATTATTATATCCGTATGTGGCATTTTGGCTGATGATAGTATTCATTTCGGAATCATCACAGCAGATATAGCTTAAATTGGGATTGTTTTGATACATTACGCTGGTAAGCCTCCCGTTTTTTATAAACAGGCTCTGTAAATTGTTGTTGGGAATACTGAAGGAGTTCAGGATGGTATTATGGCTGATATCAAGAGAAGTAAGCTGGTTGTTATTCAGGAAAAGCGTCTGCAGTAAAGGAACAGCTGAAAGATCAAGACTTGTAAGCTGATTATTGAACATTCTCAGATAATTTAAGATAGGGCTCTGGCTTAAATTAAGAGTTGACAGATTGTTATAACTGGCTTCAAGTGATTTTAATTTAGGTGTATTCTGAAGATTGATAGAAGTCAGCAGATTGGATGAGCATACCAGGTCTTCAAGTTTTGTTAAGTTACTTACATCAAGGCTCGTCAATAAATTTCCGGAAATATGAAATCTGTACAAATCAACCAGCGAACTTACATTGAGGCTGGCTATGTCATTGTCGCTGCAGAGCAAATATTTCATTGTTGTGCTGCCTGTGAAATCAATGGTTTGTACCTTTCCTCCTGTACATGTCAGGATATTCATTTTTGGAAGGTTGGAAATGTCGAGGTTGACAATATTGGCATTCGATACATTAATGTTTTCCAGTAATGGACATCCCGTAAAATTGGCAGAAGACATGTTGATATTATTCTCAAAACTTACCAGCTTTACTTTTTGCATACCGCTGATGTCTGCAGAAAGTAGGGTAGGGCAGTCAGATACATCCAGATATTCCAGGTTGGTAAAAGATTTTACGCCTTCTATGGAGGAAATCTGGAACGGGTTGCCATTTGAACTGTAGATCGTGATATCTCTGATATTGGCAGCTTCGGAAGCCTGTATTTCCCCATCGTTATTAAGGTCCATAGATATCCAGTTGCCAGCCAGATCCTGAGTGATATGGTTGGTGGCTGTTCCGGAAAGAAGCTTGGCCTTGAATTGTGGATCCGGAATGTTCACAATCTGTGCGGCGATGGATAAGTGTGCTAAAAACAGCACGAAAAGATAGAGTTTTTTCATGGTTCGGTGATTATTTGTTTTTATAAATATATAAAAAATTATATTACGAAAAATAATTACTTTTTACTTTTTATTATTTTATATAATGTTTATTTTGTTTGTTTTTATTTAAATAATTTATTTAAATATTGTTTTTATGTTAATTTTTTTTTATTTAAAATATGATAGAATTATTGAAATATACCCGAAAAATAGGGACGTTTAATAAACCATTATACTTTCTGAATAATTTAAATTTGATTAAAACTGTTGAACGGAACTTTAAGATAGAGTGGCTTTAGCCTGTTCCTGTTGAATAAATTTCTTCATCTATAAAAATCTGCGTAATCTGTATAATCTGCGGGATAAAAATATTTTAAATCCTCATTGGATAAAGAATGACAATTAAAGCGTTCGTCCATTATTTATAGACTTTATAAAATTTGCTCATCGGTATAATTGGTGAGCGCAATTTTTGAACAGTACGAGAAAAAAATAAACCATTGAAATTAAATCTCAATGGTTTATTTATTATTTGTTAGGATATTATTGTTTCTCTATCAGATCCAGAAATTCCTGTTCATCAAGAATGGTAATAGTTCCAATGTCCTGGGCTTTTTTCAGCTTGCTTCCGGCCTTTTCGCCTACTACAAGGAAATTGAGGTTTTTAGAGACTGCAGAAATATTCTTTCCACCGTGTTTTTCCACCATTTCCTCTGCCTGTTCTCTTGTGAACAATGATAGTTTCCCGGTGAAAAGGAATGCTTTTCCTTCCAGAATATTAGAAAGAACCTCATTCGTGCTTTCCCCCTTTTCAAGCTGTACTCCGTAAGATTTCAGACGTTCAATCATCACAATGTTTTCCGGATTGCTGAAGAATTCCACGATGCTTACTGCAATCTTGGCACCAATGTCTTCCACCTGGCAGAGCTCTTCTACAGTGGCAGCTTTCAGCTCATCAATGGTTGCAAAGTTTTTTACCAGCTTTTTGGCAACTGTTTCACCCACATGTTTGATCCCGATTCCGTACAGAACCTTTTCAAAAGGAATCTCTTTCGATTTTTCAATTCCTGAAATAATATTCTGCGCTGATTTTTCTGCCATTCTTTCCAGCGGAAGAAGCTGTTCCTTTGTCAAAGCATAGAAATCAGCCGGATTTTCTATCAAACGTTCTTTGTAAAGCTGTTCTATCGTTTCGCTTCCCAGGTTTTCAATATTCAAGGCCTTTCTGGACACATAATGGATCATTCTTCCCACGACCTGAGGCGGACAGTGCAGGTCATTCGGGCAGAAGTGGATTGCCTGATCCACAATTTTCACCAGTTCGGTTCCGCACTCAGGACAGTTTTTAATATATTCGATTTCCTTACTTTCAGAAGTTCTTTTTTCCGTATGTACGCCGACAATTTTCGGAATAATTTCACCACCTTTTTCCACATATACAAAATCATGTTCATGAAGATCAAGCTTTTTAATGATATCCTCGTTGTGAAGCGATGCCCTTTTAACAATGGTTCCTGCCAGCAATACAGGCTTCAGGTTGGCAACCGGAGTAATGGCGCCAGTTCTTCCCACCTGATATGATACGCTCTGAAGTTCAGTTTCCACCTTTTCAGCTTTGAATTTGTAAGCCATGGCCCATCTCGGTGATTTTGCTGTATAACCCAGCTGTCTCTGCTGCTGTAAAGAATTTACCTTTAAAACAATTCCGTCGATTTCAAAAGGAAGATTATGCCTTTCTGTATCCCAGAAACTGATGAATTCTTTCACCTCAGCCATTGTTTTACAGAGTTTGGCCTGCTGTGAAGTTTTAAAGCCCCAGCTTTGTGCTTTCTGAAGCAGTTCCCAGTGGCTCTGTGCAGGAACATCCTCGGAAATAAACTGGTAAAGTACGGATGACAGTCCGCGTTTTCTTACCTCTCCGCTGTCCTGCATTTTTAGGCTTCCGCTGGCCGTATTCCTTGGATTCATAAAAGGATCTAAGCCTTCCTCTTCACGAAGTTTATTGATCTTGTCGAAGTTTTTTCGGGTCAGATAAATTTCTCCTCTCATGAAAAAATGAGGCGGGAAATCACCTTTCAGTGTCAGGGGAATATCAGAGATCGTGCGGACGTTTGATGTAATTTCATCGCCCTGGAAACCGTCACCACGCGTTACGGCCTGTACCAGTTTTCCGTTTTCATACAAGATAGAAATAGAAGCACCGTCATATTTCAGCTCTGCAACAAATTCCACCGGATCATTGATGGTTTTGATAATTCTTTTCTCCCAGTCTTCAAGATCATCGAAATCATAGGAATTATCCAGAGAATACATTCTGAATTTATGCTGAATTGTCGGGAATACCTTAGTAATCCCTCCGCCAACACGTACCGTAGGTGAATTTTCGTCATAAAATTCAGGGTGTTTTGCCTCCAGTTCCCGAAGCTCTTCCAGGAGCATATCAAACTCATAATCAGAGATGGTAGCTGCGTCCAGAAGATAGTAATTTTCATTATGCTGGTGAAGTTCCTTCCGGAGCTGTTCTATTTTTTGCTGTATGTTTTCAGACATTGCTTTCTATCTTTTGAGCAAAAATAGCTAAACTAATTCCATTAAAAAATACCATAATTAAATATTATACAAATATTAAAAAGCTGTAATATAATTTAACGTCTTGATTATCTTCATCTTAAAACACTTGTTTAAATTAATTTAACATAATGTTATGATTTAGTTGAAAATTTGTTAAAGCTCCCTTAAACAGACGGTCCGGAAAGTCAAAATACCTTTGCACATCTAATTTGAAAAGATGAGAAAAGTAAAGATTGTACTAGGATTATTGTTTTTGGGATTTGGAACACTTGCTTATGCGCAGACTACGCAGGCTTCTATTGTGGGAAGAGTAACCGGACTGGGCAGTACTGCTCAGGAAAAAGTGAAAGTAACGATCGTGAACGAGTCAACAGGGTTCAGGACGGAAACGGAGACCAATTCGAAAGGGGAATATATTTTCAAAGAAATTCCTTTGGGCGGGCCTTATACGGTTATTGTGAATGAGGAAAAGAAAGAAGGCTATAACGTCAATTTTGGCGATCAGGTAACTGTCAATATGAGCGTGGGTGGCAGCGAAAAGCAGATAGAAGAGGTGATTGTTACAGGAAATCTGAAAAACAAGATCGGAAATCTTGGAGCGGCTACTGCTATTTCAGCGAAGAACATCAGTATGCTCCCGGTAAACGGAAGAAATTTCACCAACCTTACTGAATTATCTCCATTAAGCGGTAAAGGCGGAAACCTTTCCGGCCAGCTGGGATCTTCAACCAACTTTACGATTGATGGGATGACAGCTAAAAACCCAACTTCAGCAGGATCTACAACCAGCCGAAGCGGTGCGCCTTTCTCTATTTCGATAGAGGCTGTTCGTGAATTTAAAATCACAACCAACCAATATGATGTCACATTAGGAAGAAGCGGTGGTGGTACGGTAAGTGCCGTTACCAAATCCGGGACGAACAAGTTTTCTGGAAGTGCCTGGGAGTATTTAAGAACCAATTGGCTTTCCAGTCCGTATGACATCAGAGGAAACAAAAGGGAGAATGATTTCTCTACTTCCCAGTTCGGGTTTTCATTAGGCGGACCGATCATTAAAAATAAATTACACTTCTTCGTGGCTTGGGATCATCAGCTGGATTCAAGACCGTTGATTATTGCAGATATCAAATCTAAAGACGACGAGAAGAGATTTAATACAACAACCGAGACATTGAACCAATTCCTTGATATTGCAAGGAAAAAATACGGAGTTGGAAATACTCCGCAGTTCGGAAGTTTCGATAAAGTAAGAAATTCAGATGCAGGATTCCTTCGTTTGGATTGGCAGATCAATGAAAAAAACCTATTGACGTTAAGGAATAATTTCACCTACGATCTGAATAAAAACGGATTGGGAGATAATACCGCGATCAATTTCTTTGAATCTTACGGAAATGATAAAAACCTGGATAACAGTTTGCTCCTGACTTTAAGAACAAACGTTAAACCGAATATCACGAATGAATTAAAAGCACAATATTTATATACTTTCCAGGACAGCTACCAAAACAATGAGCTGGGACATCCGGTTCCGAGAGCTGTTGTAGAAGGCGTTGCCTCCAGTGTTGGATCTACCAATATCCAGATTGGAGGGCATCGTTTCGCTCAGGAAGGCTTCCGGAATAATGTATTCCAGATTGTAGATAACCTATACTACAACACGGATAAAATTAAGTATACTTTTGGAGCAGATCTGATGTATACCAGATCGAAATCGATCTATGGAAGTGAAGTGAACGGAAGATTCCAGTTCCAGGGAATGACAAATTTCGATAATCTTACTCCTGACAAATTCTACAGGGAAGTCCCTCTGATGGAGGACCCGTCTGTAAAATCCAGTATCTGGAATGCAGGAATATACGGACAGATTCAAACTAAAATAGCAACAGGCTTTGATTTTATGGCCGGATTAAGATTCGATTATGGAGGATATCCGAAAGCTCAATTCAATCAAAAGCTTTTTGACGAAATGGGAATCAGGACAGATAATCAGATCAAATCTTTTGTCATTCAGCCGAGATTTCAGTTCGATTGGAATATCAATGAAGGAAATAAAGATTTCGTAAAATTCGGGGCAGGAATTTTCTCTTCGGATATCAACAACTATATGATCATTAACAACCTTGTATTCGATGGAAAGCATCTGGCTACAGTGGATGTAAGGGGTAAAGATGTTCCGTTCCCGGATTTCAACAGTTATAGAAATGACTACGGAACGGTTCCTTCACTTTCGCAGTATCAGATTCCTACCATCAATTACACAGGAAAAGACGCAAAAATTCCAATTGTGTATAAAGCGAATATCTCCTACACCCACTTCTTTAACGAAAGATTCAGAGCGGGAATTGCAGGATATATGGCGCTGGGAAGAAACAATTACTTCTACTACGACAGAAACATGATGGCCAACCCGTTTTTCACTTTGGCTAATGAAGGGGGAAGAGGAGTATATGTGCCTGCCGGTACCATTATCAATAACGACAATAAAAGTGTGAGTATCGACTGGAAAGAGGGAAGAATCAATAAAAAATTCGGAAGAGTACTTGAGCTGGTAAGTGAGGGTAAAGTCAATCAGTACTCATTCGTGGTGGATACCAGCTACCGTTACTGGAAAGACGGGGAGATCACGGCAAGTTATACCTGGTCAGACATCAAAGACAATACTTCATACAACGGAAATGTAGCCAATTCTGCAACATTATCTACTCCGGTTCAGGGTGATCCTAGAGATTTAAGAATGGGCTATTCTGATAATCAGTTCAGAAACAAGATCGTGGTTTACGGTAACTCGCCTACCATTGCAGGGTTTACTCTGGGAGTAAGATACTCAGGAATCGGTGGAACGCGTTTCTCGGTTACTGCAGGAGGAAATATCAACGGTGATTTTGTAGATTCCAACGATCTTGCCTACATTTTCCCGGAGATCATTACGCAGCCACTTCTTAATGATCCGGAAGTAGGGAAGGCTCTGAAAGATTATGTTGAAAAATACAACAACGCTATTGCAGAACGTAACGGGGGTAAAAACGGTTTCTACGGGGTATGGGATGTTCGTGTTGCCAAGAAATTTAAATTTGAAAAGATCGGTGCATTTGAGCTTTCTGTAGATATTTTCAACCTGGCCAACCTTCTTAACAAAGAATGGGGTGTGAATAAATCTTATGGTAATATGTCGTTGTACAGGGTAACTAAATTCAATCAGGCAACCAGGCAGTTTGAATACGTTAAAAATAACAGCGGTTTGGCACCACTTTCCGGAAATCCTTATCAGATCCAGATCGGAGCCAAATACAGCTTTTAACAATTAAACATTACCTTTATCAAACATTTTAAGTTTTTTATTTTAATTATCTAATTGTATTATGAAAAAATTTATCTTAGGGTTAGCAGTTTTAAGCACAGTCATCATGAAGGCACAAACCCAGATTATCGCGCACAGAGGTTATTTTCAGGCACAGCCGCCTACTACGGAAAATTCTATTAAATCTCTGGAAAATGCCCAGAAACTAAAGATATACGGATCAGAATTTGACGTAAGAATGACTAAAGACGGCGTTCTTGTGATTAATCATGACGAGCATCATGGTCAAATGGAGATTTCTGAAACCACATTCAAAGAGCTGGAAGCATTGAAGCTTTCGAATGGAGAAAAGTTTCCTACGTTAAAAGATTATCTAAAACAGGGGAAAAAAGATCCTTCTTTAAAACTTATTGTTGAGATCAAGCCTGCCAAAACCCCGGAAATAGAAAATGAGATCACTCAGAAGACCCTTAAAATGATCAGAGATATGAAGCTGGAAGGACAAAGTGAATATATTTCCTTCAGTCTGAACATCTGCAAACAGATCAAAAAGCTGGAGCCGAAATTCAAAGTACAGTATCTGAACGGTGAACTTTCTCCTGATCAGATCAAAAGCGAAGGCCTTGATGGAATGGATTACCATTACAGTGTTTTTCAGAAAAATCCTACATGGATTGCCGAAGCAAAGACTTTAGGCCTTATTACTAACTCATGGACAGTTAATGATCCTGCAGTTTATGAAGAGTTGAAAAAACAGGGGATAGGTTTTGTAACCACTAATATTCCCGATCAGTTAAAGAATAAATAACAGATTGGACTTAAAGTAATATAGACTAATATGGAAAATTATAGCCTGTCTCTTTTAGGGACAGGTTTTTTTATGCTTGATTAAAAATGGAACGTTTTTTTTAATGAGAGAACTAATCAATACAGGAATTATCTGTTAAACTGATTATGAATTTTTTTGACGCAAAGATTTTATAGTAATACCGTAAACATAAGAATGCAAAGAAGAAAATCAATCTTTGATTGATTCGACTAAGCGTGCGTAATATCCGGCAGCTTAATCAATGGCGGAGCCATCACCTTTACTCATCTCAAAATAATAAGTAATTAAATTAAACTTTGCGTAAAAGAAAGCTGATTTACTATATGAATATTTCTGATATCCAGTATTTTAGCAGTTTTGTATTTATTTTCTCAGAGAAAGACAATAAAGATACAGGAATGACCTTTTAAAACGATATTAAAAATCATTAATTATATAAATAGTTGTTTATCAGTTGTTTGTATAGAGCGTTAAACTTATGTTAATAATTTGTTTAATAATATTTTAATAAATGTTAAAATGATGTTAAAGCCATAGCCATATTGTCGTTTTAATTTTGCGCAAACAAAAAGGATATGCGTAAAGAGACACAAAAACTGCTGGTTTTGTCGCTGCTGGGATTAGTCAGCATCAACCTGGCAGCTCAGCAGAAAGCGAAAAAAGATACTGTTAAAGGCATTGACGAGGTGGTGGTAACCGCTTTGGGGATCAAAAGACAGGATAAGTCTTTAGGATACTCTACCCAGAGCATTAAATCAGAAGAAATCCTCAAAACCCAGAATAACAACTGGGCACAGGCATTAGAAGGAAAAGTGGCCGGACTGAAAGTTCAGACAGCTGGTGCGGGACCGCTGGGAACCAGCCGTATTACGCTCAGGGGAGACGTTTCGATGAACATGGGAAATAACGGAGCCCTGATCGTTGTAGATGGCGTTCCTTTAAGCGACAGGAGAAACGGAACAGGAACTTCAGCTTATGGCGCAGGTTCAGGTGGCGACCTTCCCATCGATTATGGAGACAGTTACAACAGCATCAATCCGGATGATATTGAATCTGTTACCGTTCTGAAAGGACCAAGTGCATCCGCATTGTACGGTTCCAGAGGTTCCAGGGGAGCCATTATGATCACCACGAAATCCGGAAAAACAAAAAAAGGAAAGGTTCAGATCACACTGAACTCCTATACCAGCTTTGACAGTGTTCTTAAATGGCCGGATTACCAGTATGAATACGGGCAGGGAACCATGCAGAAAGACAAAGGCGGAAACTATTACTACTCTTACGGAGCTTCCGCAGATGGAGTGAATACCGGATCTACCAGCAGCGCATTCGGCCCAAAATTTGACGGACAGTATTACTTCCAGTATGATCCGTCTGTAGAAGGTCAAAGTAAAGAAAGACAGCTTTGGAGACCTTATAAAAATAACATTAAGGATTTCTGGCAGACAGGAACCACCTATTCAAACAGTTTATCATTAGAACATTCCAATGAAAACACTGCCTTCAGATCATCACTTTCTTACCTTAAAAATGAATGGATGATGCCGAATACAGGCTTTGACAGACTGAACGCAGCTGTTTCCGTTGATCATAAAATGAACAGTAAATTAAAGGTAGGGACCAAACTGAATTTCAGTCAGACCAAAAGTGATAACCTTCCGGCTACCGGATATAACAATCAGTCAATTTCATATTTTATGATCTTCCAGAATCCAAACGTAGATCTGGCGTGGTACAGACCTATCTGGAAGAGCGGGCAGGAGCAGGTAGACCAGATCCATCCGTTTAGCTCATATATTGATAACCCCTATGTTATTGCTTACGAAAATTTAAATTCTACAGATAAAAAAATCATTACCGGAAATATTAACGTAAACTATCAGTTTGCGAAAAATTTTGACGTAGCTTTCAAATCCGGGCTGGAATGGAGCAATGAATTTCGTACACAGAGAAGACCGTGGAGCTCTGCCAATTACCTGAAAGGTTATTACAGGGAGCAGTATATCAGGTATTTAGATCTGAATAATGATATTTTATTTACCTATAAGAATAAATTCGGAGATTTTGGTGTAACCGCATCAGCCGGAGGAAATATCAGGTATTACGAGCAGAGTATGAATGATTACAGGGCGATAGGTCTCAATAAAGCCGGCGTATATCAGCTGACCAATGCCATCGCACTGGATAATAAGCTTCCGAAGCCTAATGACAATCAGGTAAACAGTACCTATGCACTGGCGAACTTTAGCTATAAAGATCTTGTTTTTGTAGATGTGACGGCCAGAAATGACTGGAGCAGTACGCTTCCTAAACACAACAGATCTTATTTCTATCCGTCGGTATCCTCATCATTTATCCTGTCTGATCTATTTAAAATGAAGTCGGACCAGTTCAACTTCTGGAAACTGAGACTGTCATGGTCGAAAGTAGGGAACGACACCTACAACTATATGCTGGATAAATACTACGAAAACAGTTCGTTTACTGGTTCCGTGGAATCTCCCTTGCTGTACCCCAACCCGGATCTGAGACCGGAAATGATCACCAATATTGAAGGAGGAATGGATTTCACGATCCTTAAAAACAGATTGAGCTATAATATCACAGCCTATCAGAATAATTCCAAAGACCAGACCATTGTGATCCCGGTATTATATGAAGTGGGCTATAATAAAAGGATCATTAATGCCGGCGAGATCAGAAACAGAGGAATTGAAATGACCTTAAATGCTTATCCGGTAAAAAATAAAAACTTCTCCTGGAATGTCAGTGCCAACTGGTCCATGAACAGAAATAAAATTCTTTCCCTTCCTGAAGAATTCCACGGGGAACCTTATACCATTGGAAGTGTAGGCGGTGTGGTGTATTACAATGCTGTGGTGGGTGGTTCACTGGGAGATATGTACGGTTATGGCCTGATGTATTCTCCGGATGGACAGGTAATTTACGGCAGTGATGGACTGACAGCGAAGCCTACCGAAATGAAAAAGATAGGAAATGCCTATCCGAAATGGAGAGCCGGTCTTCAGAATGAATTTAAATATAAAAATATTACGTTAAGCTTCTCATTTGACGGGCAGTATAAAGGAATAGCCTATTCTCAGTCCCATCACAAAATGTCCGAGCAGGGAAAACTTGAGCATACGCTTTGGGGAAGAGATAATCCGAATGGCCTGATCGTAGGCCAGGGTGTGGTTCAGAATTCTGACGGAAGTTTTTCACCGAATACCAAAGGAGTTCCCGTTCCTACCTATTACGGCGATTATTACAGAAGAGCCAATGTAGAAACGAATTCATTCGATACCTCATTTATCAAGCTTAGAGATGCCAGGATTTCCTATTCATTCCCTAAATCAATTGTTGACCCTTTGAAGGTTACCGATATTACCCTTGCCTTATTCGGAAGAAATCTTTGGATGTGGACAAAATTCCCACTGTTTGATCCCGAAGCAGCGACCCTTGATGATTCTACCATTACTCCGGGAATAGAAATGGGGCAGCTGCCTTCTTCAAGAACAGTCGGGATACAGTTAAACGTTAAATTTTAAAAATCAGAACAATGAAAAAACTTATCTACATATCTTCATTTCTCATGCTTTTGGGAACTGCTGTGTCGTGTGACAGAAGCCTTGATGAGATCAATAAAGACCAGAGCCGGATCAATAAGCCGGTGGCAAGCTCATTATTAGTTCCTATCCAGTATAATATGGCTACGGTAGGCTATAACAGGGCCAATGATTTTACATTCGACCTTATGCAGGTGTCTTTGGACTTCCCGAATGAAGGAAACTCGCTGAGCCGTTACTACATCACTGAAAATACGGGTGCCGGATTCTGGAATAATTCCTACCGGTGGTTGAAGCAGGTTGATGACCTGAAAAGAGCCGCTGTCGAAGAAGGGGATAAAAATTATGAGGCTATCGCATTGGTATTGAATGCATGGATCTATTCCAACCTTACCGACACCTATGGCGATATTCCTTTTTCTGAAGCTTCCAAATTGGATGAAGGTATTTTACAGCCCAAATTTGACAGACAGAAAGATATTTATGTAAAACTGCTGGATGATCTGAAAACAGCCAATTCCCTTTTTATCACCAATAAAGTGCTTACAGGAAACGATCTGTTTTATAAAGCTGAATCCGATGCAAACGGAATCACCAACTGGAAAAAATTCTGTAATTCGCTTTCTTTAAGGTTGCTGACAAGAATTTTAAGTAAAAATGGTGAAGTGAATGTTCATGCAAGAATTCAGGAGATCATCAGTAATCCGACTGTATATCCTGTTTTTCAAAGTAATGCTGATGGTGCGAAACTGGATATCACAGGAGTTTCCCCTCTGATGCCGCCTATTGCCAGACCTCAGGATTTCACCACCGGAAGAGCCGCCTCAGAATTTTTTGTAACAACATTGAAAGCCAACAACGATCCGCGCTTAGCCATGTTCTTCTCACAGGCAAAAGATTTGAACAATGTCAATATCGGATACAAAGGAGCTCCTTCCGGGTATGCTTTTGGAACTACCTTCGACTATCAGCCTTCCAACCTTAATCAGAACCTTGCCAAAGCCCCTCTTAAAATCCTTATGTATCCCTATGCTGAACTCCAGTTTATATTGTCCGAGCTTGCCTTTAAAGGAATTATCCAGGGAAGCGCACAGACTTATTATGAAAATGGGGTAAAAGCAGCGATAGAACAGTGGGGAGCAGTAGTACCTGCCAATTACTTCAGCAATCCTAACGTAATGTATAAACCTGAAATGGAAAGGATCATGCTTCAGAAATATGTAGCGCTTTTCTTTGTAGATCAGCAGCAGTGGTTTGAAAAAAGAAGAACGGGATATCCTGTACTTCCAAATAATGGTGGTCTTCTAAATGGCGGTGCTATGCCACTCAGATTAATGTACCCGCCCAATCCTAAAGTTCTGAATACAGCTAATTACCAGACTGCAGTTCAGCAGATGGGCGGAGATGATATTAATGTAAAAATGTGGTGGAATAAATAAGTTAAAGAATAAAGAATAAAGAATAAAGAATAAAGAATAAAGAATAAAGAATAAAGAATAAAGAATAAAGAAATGAGTATTAATATAAAATTTTTAATGCCTTGTGTGCTGATTTCAGCAATGGCGTTCTCTCAGGATTCTGTTTCAGGATATGTGTTTGAAGACAGCAGCAGGAACCAAAAGAAAGAAAACCGTGAAAAAGGAATTGAAGGCGTTGCGGTTTCCAACGGAGTTCAGGTTGTTCTTACCGATAAAAACGGAAGATACAGTCTGCCTGTTCAGGAAAACCAGACCATCTTTGTGATTAAACCTTCAGGATACCAGACGGCTCTGAACAGCAATAATCTGCCTCAGTTTTATTACCATCACAAGCCAAAAGGCTCACCAGATGATTTTAAATACAAGGGAACAGCACCAACAGGTGAACTTCCGAAGGAACTGAATTTTCCGCTTTATAAAAAAGATGAAAAT
The DNA here is from genome assembly GCF_058245105.1 of Chryseobacterium sp. UF-81. Lineage (NCBI taxonomy): Bacteria > Pseudomonadati > Bacteroidota > Flavobacteriia > Flavobacteriales > Weeksellaceae > Chryseobacterium > Chryseobacterium sp. UF-81. The sequence continues at coordinate 193,675 of NZ_JBSIBX010000007.1, forward strand.
AAAAATTTTGACATTCTTGTTTTTGGAGATCCACAGCCTTACACAGAAAAAGAGCTGGATTATTTTAAAAGAGCAATCGTAAACGAAGTGAAAGGCACCAAGAAAAATGCAGTACTGGGAATCAGTCTTGGAGATCTTGTGGGCGACAATCTGAGTCTTCAGAAACCTTATGCGGATGTAATGAAGGAGATTGGCCTACCATGGTACAATGTGATGGGAAATCATGATATGAATTACGATGCCAAAGAAGATCAATTTTCAGATGAAACCTTTGAAAATAATTTTGGTCCGGCCAATTATTCCTTCAATTACGGAAATGTACACTTTATTATTTTAGATGATATTCTGTATCCGGATCCGAGAGACGGGAAAGGCTATTGGGGCGGATTCCGTGAAGACCAGCTGAAATTTGTTGAAAACGATTTGAAACTGGTTGATAAGAACAAACTGATCGTTGTTTCTTTCCATATTCCCTTAGAGCATAAGAACGAAGATAATTTCAGAAACTCTGACCGTCAGAAATTATTCGATTACCTGACTCCTTTTCAGAATGCTCTGATTTTATCGGCTCACACGCACATTCAGCAACAGATTTTCTATGGAAAACAAGCGGGATGGAACGGTTCAAAAGATCTTCATGAATACAATGTGGGAACTACCTGCGGAGACTGGTGGTCAGGAACATCCGATGATATAGGATTGCCTACTTCCACCATGAGAGACGGAACGGCGAAAGGATATTCATTCATCAGCTTTAATGATAATCAATACAAAGTTAAATACAAAACAGCCGGAAAGCCGGATGATTATCAGATCAATTTATATGTTCCGAAAGTAATCCCTTATCCTTCAAAAACTTCAGCAAAGATCCTTGCCAACTTCTTTATGGGAAGCAAAAAGGATAAAGTGGAATACAGGATAGACAACGGAGCCTGGGAAGAAATGGATTATGATGAAACAGTGGATCCGAATTTTGCCCTTTCCGTTTTCAAATGGGATTCTACACAGAATTTATTCCCGGGAAGAAGACCTTCCAATCCTGAAATGTCAAAACATATCTGGACAGCAGGTTTTCCTAAGAAGCTTGCGTTAGGAAAACATAAACTTGAAGTGAGAGCTGCAGATATGTACGGGAATCAGTTCACCGCTTCCGAAGAATTCGAGGTTCAAAACCCGGTTCTTATTCCATAGTTTTTTCATTTTTACTATACTTTCAAGCAGAAACCGGTTTATTATTAGGCCGGTTTTGTTTTTGTTTTGTGTTTGATTTTATTTCCCACAGATTACACAGATTTTCACAGATGTTTATGTATATTATTGATCATAAAAATCAAAGATTTTTTAGAACTTATGTGAACTTCTTTTTTTACAAAGCATTTCACTTCAAATAACTTAAGTGTCAAAAAACTTTTGTGACTTTTGTGGTTGATATTTTAACCACAGATTACACAGACCTTCACAGATCTTTATGTGAAAATCAAAATTTTTTAGAACTTATGTGAACTTCTTCTTTACAAAGCATTTCACTTCAAAAATAACTTAAGTGTCAAAAACTTTTGTGACTTAAAAACATGCAAGCTTATTCCGTCTTAAATTCCGTTAAATCTATATTCAATCGGGTCTTGTAAAATGTTCTTTCGTAAATTTGTCTGACGAAACCATAATATTATGAATATAAGCGGAAAAAATGCCATCGTAACAGGTGGTGGAAGAGGATTGGGAAAAGCGGTTGCCTTAGCTTTAGCCAATGAAGGCGTAAATGTTGCTATTACCGGTAGAAATGCGGAAAATCTTAAAAGTACAGCGGAAGAGATAAAAGCGCTTGGTGTAAACTCAGCCTATGCTGTTTTCAGTATTGATAATGAATCCGAAGTGAAAACCGGAATCGAGTCCCTTGCAAAGCAACTGGGAAGCGTGGATATTCTGATTAATAATGCCGGGATCGGAGATTTTGGAAGCATTGAAGATATGCCCTCCGAAACATGGGAACAGGTAATCAGGACCAACTTATTCGGAGTATATTATGCAGCTAAAGCAGTTTATCCTTTTCTAAAGGCTAACGGTGAGGGAGATATCGTGAATGTTGCTTCTACGGCAGGCTTGAAAGGCGGTCCGAATATGTCAGCCTATGCAGCGTCCAAAGCTGCGGTAGTGTCTCTGTCGCAGTCGATGATGGCAGAATGGAGAAAACAGAACATCCGTGTGATTACTTTGACGCCAAGCACTATTGCTTCCGATATGAGTATCCAGGGAGGACTTACAGATGGAAATCCGGATAAAGTACTGCAGCCGGAAGACTTTGCAGAATGGGTAAGGGATATTTTGAAGATGAACAGAAGAGCATTGATTGCCAATGGTTCTATTTTTTCTACAAATCCTTAGACTGGCTATGAGTTCCTTTATTAGATTTTACAATTTTGTGGAATTAACTTTATGTAATAAAATATTCAATAGGAGCGGGCTTTAGCCCGCTTTTTCCATTTGCAAACCTATCCGGCTTTAGCCAAAATATAAAAATTCACTAGTTCTTATCATTAAAACAAACGCCATTATTCTGAAAATATACGCTACTCATGGCACTTCAATTTTTTTAACAATAATAACATCCCTATTTTTGCACTAAATTATTGACTCACATGCAAAATTATTTAGAATTCAATTTCAAAATTTCTCCATTGCAGCCATGGAATGAGATATTAATGGCAGAGCTTATTGAAATAGGTTTTGACAGCTTCACGGAAGAAATCGACGGAATTTTAGGATATATTCAGAAAGAACAGTTTAAAGAAGAAGATCTTAAAACACTTCCGCTTTTTGAAAATGAAAATGTACAGATCACCTATTCTTTCGAAGAAATGCCCAATATTAACTGGAATGAAGAATGGGAAAAGAATTTTTCACCGATCAATATTGATGATAAAGTGCTCATCAGGGCAGAATTCCATGAATCCGTACCGGGAATGCATGAAATTATTATTCAGCCCAAAATGTCTTTCGGAACAGGGCATCACCCTACAACGCACCTGATGATCCAGCAGATGATGGACATTGATTTCAATGGTAAAAAAGTGCTTGATATGGGATGCGGAACCTCTGTATTGGCTATTTATGCAAAACAGCAGGGTGCCGGAGATGTAAAAGCAATCGATATTGATGAATGGTCTGTAGAAAATTCAAAAGAAAATGCAGCCAGGAACGGTGTTGAACTGGATATTGAACTGGGAACTGCGGATAATCTAGGAAAAGAGAATTTTGATATCATTCTGGCTAATATTAACAGGAATATTCTGATTTCTGATATTCCAACCTATGTTTCTGTCATGAATGAAGGCGGACAGCTGCTGTTGTCCGGATTGTGCTTCTTTGATGTGGATGATATCCTTGAAGTTTGTAAAGAAAGCGGATTGGAGCTTAAAAAGAAGCTGCAGCGTGAAGAGTGGGTAAGCCTGCTGCTGGAAAAATAATGAATAAAGAATATAAATAAAATATGAGATCATTATTGAGCCTTTTATTTTTGGTAATGCTGCAGCTTTTTTCAGCACAGGATAATGATCCGGTTTATCCTGACGGCGTTTTTGGCTTTGAAGAAAACAAACCCCAGAAAATTTTTACAGACTGGACCAGAGTAAGAAAAGAGCCAAATGTTACATCTGAAGTGACAGATTCGCTGCAAACCAACCATCAGGTGATGATTCTTAAAAAGGAAGAAACAGTGCTCAGGTTGGGTGAAAGAGGGGCTAACTGGTACAAAGTTTCTTATCAGAAAGGAGATGCGGCTTCAGAAGGATATATCTGGGGAGGCAATCTCTCTGTGGGTTACCGTAACAAGAACGGCTATGATTTTCTTTTTGGACTTTCAAAAACGGTGGACCGGAAAAATAAAGAATATAATGAAACTGTAAAGCAGAATATTGCCGGAATAAAAGTGATGGCAAAAAATACTCTAATTGATGAGGTGTATTTTGATACCGGAAGAGTAGAGGAGCTGAGTTATGCTACATTTACCATTGAAAGTGGACATCAACTGCAGAATGTGGAACTTACCCTTAAAGCTATGGTTTCCGGCGAAGCCTGTGGAATTGCCAGCTATAACCAGTATGTTCTTTTCAAAGATAAAAAACTGGTTACCCTGCCGCAGCTGATGAATGTAGGTGATGCTGATATATTCTATCATTCCGAGGAATTTGTATTTCCAAACGATAAAGGCGGAATCCCTAATGCTTTTATTTTTAAAATGGAGGAAATGGAAAAAGATGAGAAGGACAGAGAAAAGAAAAAGCGTTCCTCCAAAACATATCTATGGAACGGAATTTCTTATAAACTTAAATAAAGTCCAGACTAAAATAAACCAGCTGCCGTACACAATTACGGTGGCTTTTTTGTAGCGAATAATAGACTCTGTCTTGTTAATACACAAAGACTCAACAGGTCTGTAAAATTTTTCGCTGAACCTGAATCTCTAAATCATTCGGATGAACGATGCAGTAACAAGTGCGCATTTAATAACAGTATAATAAATTAAAAATTAATACGTTATATAAGTATACAATCTGGTAATGTGCCGGAAAATTCAATATACTCCTTATTCCAACACCCGATTTAGCACATCTGTTTGTTCGCGTTAGGTAGATCAAACAAGATATCTTATGTCACAAAAAGTAAAATTCTCACCACCTTCTGGTTCTCGTTTTTATGCAACCCTCAGGAGCAGAGTAGATCAGTTTTTCAGTCAGCATCAATTAAGTCAGCATGCCAATGCCCACATGTGGGGAAAGACTGTATTTTTCCTTGCAGGGTTCATCGGAGTTTACCTGGTCATCATTTCGGGCCTGTTTCCTGTCTGGATGCTCTTGCCGCTTGCAGTGGTTCTGGGTATGTTTAGTGCCTTTGTAGGCTTCAATGTATGCCATGATGCTATACATGGAGCACTTTCCGGTAATAAAAAAGTAAATAAACTGTTCGGGTTTATTTTTAATCTGATCGGTGCCAATCCATACGTTTGGAGCATCACCCATAATGTGGTTCACCACACCTATACCAATATCCCCGGACACGATGAGGACATTGAGGTAGCGCCGGGATTGATCAGGATTGCTGAAGAAGACGAAGTGAATCGTATTCAGCGATACCAGCATTGGTACGCTTTTCCGCTTTACAGTCTGGCTTCCCTGTCATGGGTGTTCCGTAAGGATTATGTGAAGTTTTTTCAGAAAAAAATTGGTGCACATCAGAACAAGCACCCTAAGCTGGAGTATTTCAATTTATTTTTCTATAAAGCGCTTTATTACTTCCTGTTTATTGTATTGCCACTATTGGTGCTGGATGTAAGCTGGTGGCAGTTTCTGATCGGATTTCTGCTTTTACATATTGCCGAAGGCCTGACGATGGGTTTGGTGTTTCAGCTGGCCCATGTTGTTGAGGGTACCAATTTCCCTGTGCCTAACGAAGCCGGGCAGATAGAAGAAGCCTGGGCGGAACACCAGATGCGTACAACAGCGAATTTTGCAACGCACAATAAGCTAGCGGCATTTTTCCTTGGCGGGCTGAACAGGCAGATAGAGCATCACCTGTTTCCTAAAGTCTGCCATATACATTATGGGGAGATCGCTGTTATTGTGAAGAAGACAGCGATGGAATTCAATTTGCCTTACATTGAAAATAAGAGCTTTTTATCGGCACTGCGTTCGCATTTTCTAACACTGAAAAAATTTGGTAAAGAGGCGACCGTTATTGACCAAAGTATGGTGCCCAGCCTTAAGTGACAAGAAGAGATTATCTTCAAACTCTTTTATAGATAATTGGTTCTTTTGAGCCAGATTAAACAAGAATTACAAGCCTGTTGGTATTTGGTGTTTTAACTGTAGATCCACTCAATTTGCTACTTTGTTGTCATTTATTGGTGAATGCAAAGTTTTTTTCTTACATTTTATTAAAAATAAATCACAAATATAAGACAAAGATAAATTTTATATATTAGAGGCGACTTCATTCAAGATAGCAATAAACTTTATCCAACACTAACCATGGGAAAAATCATATTTGTTTTCATCTGTTTACTTTTTCTGACAAGTTGTAAAAAGGAAAAGGCCATAGAATTGCAGGATTTCAACTTTAATAATAAAAAATCAACATATTTTTCAGATAAGGATAAGTACAAAACGTATGACAACTACTACCAAATAAAGTCTGAGGTAATAGGTGTTGATACTATTTTTGACGGAGAGTTTATTGGAAGCGAAAAGCCAATACGGATTGAATACAGGCAGGAAATTTTTTCTAATGAAGATGTTCTGGCGAGATTTGACGATTTTGATTTTAATGCCATTAATTTCGCAACCACTGTTGATGACAAGATGATGGTTTTTAACGCGGTTGCAGGGGAAATCTCTTTAAAAGAAACTAAAAAATTTATAGAGTTATTAGATGAAAAATATGGGAAGTCAAAAGTTAGCAAAGAAACTTTTATTAAGCCTTATGATATCTATACCTGGCGTTTAGGAGACCGGATAATTAAATATTGTGTAGTTGCTGACAATGAAAGCAATACATTAAACATTGAAACCGATCAAGCAATTAAGAAGATTGATAATAGGAAAAAGAAATTCCACGTAAGAGCTTTCCTTTATATTATAAAAAATGAGTATGCCAGCCAGGTCATAGGTAAGATGAATTCCGGTGACCTTTTGTATTGCAAATGATCCTAGGTAAGTTTATCAATAACAAGTCCCAAATGACCACTTTACAAGCTACAATATGATTGATGAAAAATTTATTCAATTATAAGCATTAAAAAAATCAGAAAAAATCATCTATGCAAAATAAAATTTACCTGCTTTTCGCATTATTGCTTCTATCATCTTGTCATTCACAAGACAACAAAATTGTTGATCTGGCAAAAATATCCAATGATTTTGATGCCTCAGAATTTTACAGGAACAAGATCAAAAAGACCAATGAGATCATTTCGAAAGACCCCAAAAGTTTGGATAAAAAAGAAGCCCTGAATCTTTTAGATAATGCTTTTTTTGTGAAAGATACTTTAGGTTACTATAAAACGGATGGAAGGTTCCCTACGGAGCTGTCTTTAGAATCCACCAATGACTGGATGGTCAGAAATAAGAAACCAACCGAAATATTTGGCTATGGATATAAAACGGTCGCCTATGATCCGGAAAAAGACAGGATAGCTGTTTTGAATACAGTAACATTCCCAAAAATGGATATGGTTGAAGACCGTAAAGGAAACCTGATGTATCTTGAAGTGAGCAAGACCTCAAAAACTTCTGCTGACTATAATAAGATCAAAGATTACATCAGTAAAAACTGCAAGAAAGTTACTGTTGATGACAACGATCCAAAGGCCTCATATTGGGAAGGTGGATCTTTCTACTATTATCTTTTTAAAGATGATCATAAAGAAGAGGAGATTTCTTTCGATTCACAGGGAAATAAAAAATCCGGATCAGTAGACGTAACAGAAATCAGACTGACGATGTTTGAGAAGTCTTATATTAAGAAGATGGAAGAGCTGGGTATCTATTCGGCGGGATATAAATTTTGGAAAAAATCTTTTTGATGCAAATGATCTAATAATTATACTGACTAGGAAGAAATAAGACTCAGCAAAAGTAGTATACACAGCAAAACACCATTAACAAAAAACAAAATTATTATGAAATCTAAAAAATTATTCATGACAGCAGTAATTGCAGGAACGCTATCGGTGATCACCTCATGCTCATATTTTGAAGGAGGTAAAAACCGTGAAAAAGGGACTCCAATGGAATCGTCAAAGACAGCAGTACAAAAAATTATAGACAACAAAGAAGCAAACGAAGGGAAACGTTTTTCTATTACAGGCTATTTGAATTACTCAGCAGGAATGACAGTGTATGTCGACAGACCCCAAACAGTATATGTCAATACGGCGCCGGGTGATGATGGAGAAACGATCACTCCTGTAGAGATGAAGTGGGCGGAAAACGGACATAACAGCGTTTTTGTTCCGGAGAATGCAGGACGGGGGTCTGATAAGACTATATTTTATGATAACGAAGGCAAACCGATCTCAACAAATGACAAGGTTGAAGTGTCATTTGAGGTCGGGAAAGCATCCATTTATCCTATTGAAGTACGAATAGACAAAGTAAAATAGGACAGATGGCAGGTCACAACATTTAATAAATTTTCATTGATCCAAAAAAGAAAACTATATCTGCAACCTTTTTTTGAATGTACAATTATTCTTAGATTTGGATGCCGGATTTGATATGTAATTTATGGATGTTAAAGAAAAATAGAATGACGAAAAGACTGCGAAATGACGGAAGTATTTGAAAATTACCTATCCTCAACAGGAGAACTATCAGCCGAGGAAATTAATTTTTCTGCTCAGTTCTTCAAACTGACCCGCTTAAAAAAAGGTGATTTTTTTATTCGCGAGGATGAACCCTGCAGATATATTGGATTTATCGGTAGTGGTGCTGTAAAAGCATACGCTATCAACAAAGAAGGAAATGAAAATATAACCTGCTTCAAGTTTGAAAATGAATTTGTCACCTCGTTTCCGGAGTTTGTGGCGCAGGAAAAATCCAGAAGAAGTATCAGGACTATAGAAGATAGCGTAATCTATAGGATAGCCTACCCGGACTATCAGCATCTGCTTGGCCAGGTGACCGCCTGGAACGGAGTTATAAAATCAGTGATGGAGCAGGAGTATAACCAAAAGGAACGTTATCTGCTGAATTACAATAATAGGTCTGCTGTGGATAAATACCGTCATGTTCTGTCTTGCGAACCGATGCTTGTCCAGCGTATAGCGACGCAGGATCTGGCATCGTACCTGGGCATTACGCAGCGATCGCTTACTCGTGTGAAGGGACAAATACATAGACCCAGCATATTATAGGACAAATGTCCTCATGCAGTTCTGAGCAGCGATGTAGATTTGCACAAAAAAACTATGTTACGTCAAGTTGCTCCCGAAGTTTTCCAGATTTCACTGATGCTACGAAACAGTATCAACTGCTATATTATTGAAGGTGTATTAGTAGACTCCGGAATACGGAGTTCATATACCTCTGTAAAGAAATCTCTCCAGGAAATCCCCGTTCATCAACATATTCTGACGCATGCGCATGCAGATCACCAGGGCTGTAGCGATCAGATATGTGCTGAGTTTGAGATACCCTTACTCTGTCATCCCAACGAAGTTTTTAGGACCGAAACAGGTATGGTCACCCACGGATATCCAACCCCGCAACATTGGATAGCAAAGTTTCAGCAGAAGTACTGGGCAGGTCAAGGACATAAAGTCGAACGGACAATCGTTGAAAATGATAGGATCGGAAACTTTCAGGTAATAGAGACGCCCGGACATTCAGAAGGCCATATTTCTTTATTCCGTGAGCGAGATGGTGTACTGATAATCGGAGATGTGGCAACAAATATGAACCTGCTCACGACAGCAACCGGTCTGCGGCTTCCGCCAAACCTATTCACTTCGGATCAGCAGCTCAACATCAAATCGCTTCAGAAGTTAGCAAAACTGAATCCGGCTATTATCTGCTTCGGTCACGGACCGGTCATGCGAAATACAAACCGAAAGTTTGAGCAATTTGTGGCTAAATGCAGCGCGGCATTTAAAGACATACAGTGCTGTAATTACAATTTTATATAAGTAGTAGAATTCTAGCTTCAAAAATCGAACTCTGTCACATTAGTTTGAGGCGAAGATTTTTATAAAAAAAGGAGACAACTATTAAATAGTTGTCTCCTTTAGTGAACTTGACAGGATTATCTTCGAACTCTTTGGTTGCTGATCTTAATTGGATTTTAAAGTTATTTTATTGATTATCAATTGTAACTCTTTATCTTGCAAATTTTTCTGTGTGTATTTAGTTTACAATTGTGCGGTAATACCCCCATCAATTATAAACTCTGATCCTGTAGAATAACTTGACTCATCAGAAGCAAGATAAACTACTAAAGAGGATACTTCCTTCGCATCGGCAGCTCTTCCTAAAGGGATGTTGATTTTTGACAATTCCTCCTTCGGCACTGCGCTGGTCATTGGCGTATCAATCAATCCCGGATGTACAGAGTTAACCCGGATATTATACTTCGCCAATTCCACCGCTGCTGATTTGGTCATTCCTCTAATTGCAAATTTAGATGCAGAATAGGCAAGCCTGTATGGTGCTGCAACAAAGCCTGCGATCGACGAGATATTGACTATCGAGCCCGTCGATCCTTTTTTCATTGAAGGAATTACTGCTTTCATGCCTAAAAAAACAGATACCTGGTTGATCTCTATCACCTGTCGGTATAAAGCTTCTGGCATCTCTTCCAATAAGGCGGGCTTATCAATACCTGCGTTATTAACCAGTATATCGACCGGGCCAAAAGTTTTCTCAGCGGCTTCAATTACTTTATCCCAGTCCTCTTTGCTCGAAACATCATGTTTGACAAATAGTGCACTGTGATCTCCCAGAGATTTGGCGACTTCCAGGCCTTTCTCTTCGTTAATATCTGTGAGTACAACTTTTGCACCTTCTGCAACAAATGCAACTGCGTGGGCTGCACCCATTCCTGATGCTGCACCCGTAATAATCGCTACTTTACCTTTTAATCTGTTCATGTTTTATAAATTTTAGTGTTAAATTTTCTTATTAATATTACTCTGTCATAAATTCTGCATCTGCAACGACTCCTACATTACAATAGATTGATTTATCGCTTGCAAAATCAAACAGAACAGTTAGCTCTTCTATATTTGTGAGTCTTTTTTAGTATTAAGGAAAAGATTATTCTTCCTTTCTAAAAACACTTAATGCTCACCATCCATCCCTGAAGCTTTCTTATACTTAGCTTCATTGATCTTATATTCTGCCTTGGCATCAAGAATCTCCGATTTGGCTTCCTGCCAGAGAACCTGAGCTTTCAGTACTTCTTCTGCTACCACAGTTCCTGCGTCGTATCTGTCCTGGTTCAGCCTGAGATTTTCCGTGGCCTGAACAAGAGATTTTTCAGCAAGCTCGATACGTTTAACAGATTGGTTGAGCTGCATCACGGCATTCTGGACTTCCAGCATCAGAAGCTCCTTCGTTTCTTCCAGTTCAAGCTTTTGAGCATTGGTTTTATACTGCTGCTCTTTTACTTTCTGCTCTCTTACTCCCCAGTCATAAATCGGAATGTTTACAGACAGCATTCCCACAAATCCCTGCATATTATTTTTCATATTGATAGGATTAACATTTTTACCAAAACTGGAAAAGCCGATTCCTGAAAGAGCTACAGTCGGCTTGCGGTCACCGTCAAGCAGTTTTTCCTGAAGCTCATTTATTTCCACTGCTTTGGCAAGAATGGATAGCTCAGGCCGGTTCGTCGGCTGTAGCTGATTGTCTGCCAAAATACCGGCAAAGCTGCCGCTTACAGCATCCTCCACATCAAAATCGGAATTGGGAAGTCCTGCGATCTGAGCAAGGTTTAACTTGGCTATGCTAAGACCATCTTCTGCACGTTTCAGATTGAGTTGTGCCTCATTCTGCTGAACTTCTATTTTCAGGAGGTCATTTTTATATGTCAGCCCTGCGTCAAAGGAATTCTTTACATTGGTATGCAGCTGATCCAAAAGTTTTATATACTCTTTTGCCAGTGCAATTTTCTCCTTGGCATTTACAATTTGCCAGTACATGGTTTCCGCAGAGAGTTTTACTTCCTCTTTGGTAAGGTCTTTCTGTGCCATCTGCAGATCTACTGCCGTTGAAGAAAGCTTTTTCCCGGTTTCTACTTTTCCACCGGCATACAAAACCTGGGTAACATTCACATTGGCACTTCCCAATACTTCCGGTATCAGGTTGGAAAGTGGTTTCGAGAAATAATATCCTCCCACACTTCCGTCCACTGTAGGTTTTCCCCCTGCTTCTGCAGCCGTTCTTGCTGCCTTGGCAGCTTCTATATTCTGTTGCGCTTTTTTGATCTTTTTATTGTTCTCTAATGCCAGATTTCTGACTTCATCCACAGAAACTACACGTTCCTGGGCCTGAGCTCCTATTGCCGCTGTAAACAACAGCACCAGAACTATCTTTGATATCGTATCGTATATTATTTTCATTTTTTTTACATAATGGTTGCCCTGCAGCAGTAAACAAAGGAGTTTATTAACAAGGAATCAACGCAGAGCAACCGGTTAAAAAATTGATATTATAAATATTAGTGATGAGGTTTGGGCTTATATAAAATAACCTCGTCGTCCAATTGATCTTCAGGTGTTTCATCTTTAGGCACAGGATCTTTCAGAAGCTTGTAATACATCACCGGAACAATGAAAAGCGTAAAGATCATTGAGAAGATCAGCCCAAAGGCCAATACACTTCCTAAAGGTGCCCACATCGGGGATTTACCCAGGATCATTGGAACTACTCCTACGGCAGCAGCAGCAGATGTAAGGAATATAGGACGCATTCTTCGTTTAGCAGCCGCCATAGCCGCCGCCTTGTGTGAGTACCCATGTTCCCGAATTAGCTCATCTGCATAATCTACCAGGATGATTCCGTTTCTTACCACGATACCAATCAAACTGATGATTCCCATAAAGCCTGTCATTCCTAATGGATTTCCGGTAATGAAAAGCCCGAAGAAGGCTCCGAAAAGACTCAGTAGGAATGTGCACAGGATAATGAGCGCTTTTCCCAGACTCTTGAACTGGAACAGCAATGTCAGGAAGATCAGGATAAGGCTCACAGAAAGTGAAAGCATCATTCCCGGAGTATTTTCAGCCGTTGATTCCGCATCTCCTCCATATTGGATTGTCGTGCCTGCCGGGAGCGCAAGCGCCTCAATTTTTGGCAGGGCTTCTTTCAGTATTCTTGACGGCTTAGGGCCAAGCTGTGCTTCTGCCAATACACTGGTGTACTTGATGCCATTCCTTCTTGAAATTACTCCTGTATGCCATTCCGGCTGCAATGTCGCCACTTCCTTCAACGGGATCTTTCCGCCAAAATACGATTGTATGTGAAGATTTTCTAGGGCATTCATATCTTTCCTGCTTATGGAATCATATCTCAGGAAAATATCGACAGGTTTGTCTCCTTCCCATAATGTCGAAACGGAATATCCTTTTAGCCCGGCTCCAAGTGTTTGGGTAATGGCCTGATTCGTTACACCTAGCCGATTGGCCTTAACATCATCCACATTCAGCTTTACGCCCATATAATCATATTCGCTGCTCAGACGTACATTATTGGTTCCCGGTGTATTTTCAAGGATATTTTTAATCTTCAGTGCTACGCTTCTCTGGTTGGATTCATTATCACTTACCACACGGATATCAATTGGTGAACCTTCCTGAAAGCTGAGCTGCTTCAACTTAATGGAGCCATCAGGTATAAAGTTTTTCAGTTTTTCAAGATATTCTTTGACCATTTCATTAGATGCATCATTACTGATTGTTGTAATGAAAACCTGTGCAAAATATTTTTTGGGAGATTCCGGCGCATAGGAAGTATGGAACCGTGGCGAACTCATTCCTACGAAGCTTGTGATATCCACTACGCGATTGTCTTTTTTAAGGATCTTTTCAAGCTCTTTTACTTTAACTTCCGTTTTCTCCAGTGAAGTCCCGTTAGGCATCCAGACTTCCATATTGAATTGATTACGCTCAGTGAGCGGGAAAAACTCCGGATCTACTTTGGTAGCAATAAAGAGGGCACTAATGATAGATAGCACGCCAATAAACATTGTTGTTTTTGGCCATTTGAAAGCCAGGCCAATCCCATTATCAAATGCTGTCTGAAGATGATCCAGCATATTCTTCTTCAGGGGCCTGTCACTTACTTTATGCTTTAATCCTTTCTTAATGAATACGTAGCAGGTATATGGTGTAAGGAACAGAGCGACTAGCATTGAGGTGATCAGTGCAATAGCTACAGTAATCGGGAGTGAAAACATAAAATCTTTTGCAATGCCATCCATAAATAAAGCTAATGGAGCAAATGCAAATATAATGGCCATCGTTGCCGTAAAAATCGGAAGTGACAGCTGTTGGGCTGCCTGCCAGGCTGCCGTCCATGGTGTTATCCCTTCATCAAGCTTTTCAATATAATTATCAACTACCACAATGGCATTGTCCACCACCATTCCAAGGACGATGATCAAAGCGGCAAGGGTTACCTGGTGCAGTTCCAGACCCACAATCTGCATGAGCCCAAACGTAATAACGATAGAAATAGGCGCTGCTGCTGAAGCTACACCGGCTACCCGTATAGGAAGCAGTAACATTACAACGAGTACCACAGAACCTATCGCCATGGCGAACTCCACCATGAAATGACTGATACTTTCTCCAACCGCTTCTGGCTGATTCACAATCGTTTTCATATGAATATCCGGTGGGAAATTTTTCTGAATATCCTCAATCTTTTTCTCCACTTCTTTCCCGAAGGCTACGATATTGTTTCCGGGCTGCATGTCAACGGTCAGTACCATTGCCTTTTCATCTCCTACTCTTACCAATGAAGAAGGTTCTTCAAAACGTCTTTCAAGGTCGGCGACATCTTTCAGGCGCACCACATTGCCTGCCGGTGTGGTATAGACGATCTGCTCGGCAATATCAGATATATTCTTGTAACGGCTATTGGTAAAGACTGGAATGATTGCATTGGAACCGGAGGATATTTCTCCATTATATCCGGTCACATTCTGCTGCTGTATGGCACTGACCAATGTGTTGATTCCAAAACCGTACTGCTGTAGTTTCTGGTCATTGATCTTAATGTAAATCTGCTGTTTCTGGCCTCCGGATCGGTTAATCTTGGAAACCGTAGGTATTACCTTCAGACCATCTTCCAGCTTATCAACATATCTTTCGATCTCAGCGTATGTTCTTTCTTTAGAAGATACGGAGATGATCATTGCCGTTACATTGGCAAAATTACTGTTGATAAATGGTCCGACAACTCCGGCAGGAAGCTTTGGACGGAGATTCGCATCCATATCAAGCTGAAGCGTATGCCAGAATTTCTTACGGTCTTTGACATCAGTATTCATTTCCACGGTGAAAAATACCTGTCCTTCTTTCACTTCGGCTTTTACTTTTTTCTTTTTGATCTCTTCAAAGGAGAAGAGATACTGTTCTATCTTTTTTGCCACTTCTTCCTCAACCTGATGCTCATCGGCTCCCGGATAAAATGCATATACAGCAGCAGTCGGAATCTCGATTCGTGGATTTTCGCTTCGGGGCATATTGATAAGAGAATTAATCCCCATTACCATCAACAGGACTACCAGCACGATCACTACCTGCTTGTACTTCATCACAGCTTCCAGAAAATGCACTTTTTTATTCGTCATTTCTTTTATTTCTTTTGAATTAAAATTTAACAGGCTGACCATCTTCCAGACGCGTCTGCCCAGAAATAATTACCTGATCATCCGGAACCAGCCCACTTTTGATAACTACATCGCTGGCGCCTGCCATATTCTGCATTTCTATTCTCTTTTTAAATGCTATAGTCTTATTTTTAGCAGATTTTACGGTATATACATAGCTCGAACCATCAGGGTCTTTGAGGACTGCCTGAGCAGGAAGAATAATGACATCCTTATTTTTACCGGTATTGATGTTGATATCCGTAATCATCCCCGGCAGTATCTGACCTCCTGGATTGTCTAGACGTATCTTTACCGTATACGTTCTGGAATTGTCATCCGCCTGAGGATTGATGATGGTTATATTTCCATCAATCTTACGATTAAGACTTGGGATAGAAATCTCAGCAGGAGTTCCTATTTTCAGTGAACTGATCTCATTCTCCGTGATAGATGCAACTGCATACACCTTATCTGTTTTCACAATAGTAAATGCCGGAACTCCGGGAGCTGCTGTAGCACCGGCTTCGGTAAGCTTTTGGGAAACGATCCCTGAAAAAGAAGCATAAAGCTTGGTATCTTTCAAATTTTTCATGGCAATATCTCTATTGGCTTTAGATTGTGCCAGCGCTACCTTTGCAGCGATATAATCTCTTTCCGGTAAACTTTTTTTAATATACAGCTGGTTGAGACGGTTGAAATTGTCCTGAGCCTGATCCATTCCTGCGCCGGCAACAGCCAGGGCATTCTGATAAGTACTGGTTTCTATGTTTGCTAAAAGCTGGCCTTTAGATACGCGCTGACCCTCCTGAACATATACTGCGGTAACACGGCCGGAAACTCCAAAACCAATGTTCACACTGTTGTCTGCCAGAATATTTCCACTGTAAGAAAATGTTTCAGGCTGGGAAACCATTTCTATTTTTTGCACGGCAACCTTTATAGGCTCAACTTTGACTGTAGGTTGCTCTTTTCCGCCACATGCTGAAAGCAGTAACAGACTTCCTAATAAAAAAAGACTTTTCTTTTTTTTGATTATCATAAAATAAATTTTTACCGTTAAAAGGAATCCAATCAGAAATTGGTTCACCATGCAAATTTGAGGTAAGGAAATACATGATAAAAGGTCTGTTTTTGGCTGATATTGGTCTAAAACGAAACCATTATTCTCCAGAAGATAATAGCTTAATATGAAATAGCTATTCCGAGCCTGTTAAAACAAACCATCTTATGCTGTGTAAGACCTTTGCAATGCAATGATTTTGAATGATACTGAGATCATTTATTTTCTTTTAAAGAATTTTCTTACCGACTATTTGAAAACATATTGCACTAAAGATGCTCCTTTGAAAATAATGAGCATTCCAAAAAACAGCTTTTATATAAGGGTAATTTAAAATATTCAGAGATGATTATTTGTTCAGATTTTGACCAGTTTACACCGAATTCAGACCTTTTTTATTACCATTTTACTGCGGAAATTTGCATTATAAACCAATATAAAAGAAAATTAATGAAGCACCGGACCATATCTGTAACCAGTGAGCTGATTGGTAAAAAACAAGCCTGGTACTGATTACAAATATTGATTGATGGCGTGAATGGGATTTCAACATTGAAACTCAAAATGTATTGAAACTAAGGTCGGGAAACTAAGCTTATTTATAGTTAACACCGTAATTTTCTTACAGCGAGAGGTGTTATCACTTCCGTTTCGGGCTGAGCTATGGAATTTGTTGGTGGTAAAAAGAATTGAGGAAGATCTTACCATAATCGTGAACACATAAAAAATAGAAATGAAAAACAATGTGCTTTTTAAAACAAAATTCAAAAAAATTATAGATGCTTTCTGGCTTAGGGAAGATATCCTGGAAACAATTCCCAACTGCCAGTGCGAATATCTGGACAACAATTTCAGACTATTGAGTGTATCTTCTGAAACTTTATTTTCAGAAAATGAACTTAAACCTGTTTTTGAATTGTATAAAACGGAATTCTCTATTGTGGAAAGAAATATCTCAAGAGGCAGGGTGCATATCATATCCTGATAATGACTAATCCACCGACAAAAATCTTGAATACTGAAGAAAAAATAAAGGAAATTGCTAAATATGTGCTTTTCGTGGAAGGCAGGTTCTATGCCACAACACAGCAGATCGCACAAAGCGCAGGTATGGACAGAACGGCAATACATTATTATTTCCGCACAAAAGTCAACCTTGTTAACATCATCATTGGTGAAGTGATCAATGAATTTCCAGCTCCCGCTTGGAATGATATTAAGGCGCTCTCACTGAAGGAGAAACTGAAAAGATATATTGATTTCAATACTGAAAAAAGCAAAAAATATCCTTACCTGGATGTTTATATTATCACCCAGAATGAGTGTTCAGGATGCGGGGAAAAATTATTTTTCCCGTTGACGGAAATGATACCTGAGATCTCAGTTTGTATCCGTGAAGAAAGAACAAGCTACAACAATCCCTTATTGTTTCTTACGGATCTTGTTTCCATGGTTTCAGGTTTTCATATCTCTGCCGACTTCTTTAGGAAAAGATCGGATATTATATTATCATCATCCTTCTACCATCAAAGAGCTGAAAGTATTATAAATTTATTTTTAAAATAAATATCAAATTTGAAAATCAGCCGTATGATGAATTTTCGAATATATAGCATGATCCAACGGCTTATTTATTAACTTTACTAATGTTCATATTAAAAGCTATGACCCATAAAGATATTGTTTTTCATAATCTCCACGATCTGTTTAAAATGATCGACAAAAACGGTGATAATCAAAAAAACAACAATGATTTTTTCATCATCCGGGAATCTCATGACCTGGACGAAAATTCTTACAAATATCCTTTCAGAACAGACAACGGCGTAATTATGCTGGTTACAGAAGGGGAAGGTAAAATACAGATTAATCTTGAAGAAATAAGCGTTAAAAAAGATGATATTGTTATTTTTACCCCAAATTCAATTATTTATCCAGCCCACAAAGATTCTTACATCAGGGCAAGGGGGATTGTCTTCAACGATTCTTTTGTTCAAAAAAATATCCGCCACATGCATTACATCAATGAGATCATCTTCTTTTCCGAAAGAAATACTCCGATTTTACATCCCGGCTTTAATGAAAGGGAAACCATAAGGTTCCTGCTTGATAAGATCAGTCTGGCGGATGAGGAGGAAAATTATTATTCGAAAGACATCATTAACCATTATTTTAATGCGCTGCTCCTTGAGCTGATGGTATTATACCGCTATAATGACACCAGGACGATTGATTCTAAAACATCAAGAAAGAAGGATCTTATCAATCAGTTTCTTATTCTGCTTTCCGAGCATTCCAAAAAAGAAAGAGCAGTTGAGTTTTACGCTGAGAAGCTATTTGTGAGCCCAAGCTATCTGACACGAATCGTAAAAGAAGCCTCTGGTGAATCTACCCGTACCGTTATTACCAATTCTGTCATTATTGAGGCTCGTGATCTGCTTTTGAATTCTAATCTTTCCATTACACAGATTGCAGAAGAACTTAATTTCAGTGATCAGTCTTTTTTTGGTAAATTCTTTAAAAAGAAAATGAAAATGTCTCCTAAAATGTTCAGATCAAAAATGAAGTGAGAACTATTACCGAAATAATCTAAACTCCTAAAGCTGTTTTATAATATTTACTACCAACAAGAGCCCAGAATGCAGCAAATGGGATTCGTCGGGCGAAACTAAAGGGTAGGTAAGTATACTAATAAGGCATCATCATTAGGATTTATTAATCTGACATTGTTAGATGGTAATCTTGAAGCTTGACGAAAGACACTATAACCCTAAGGAGATTTCGAATTTGCGAAAAAGTCCTATAGGAAATATATTGAGGCTCTTCTAGATAATTTCAAACAAGTAATAGAGGAATTCTAGCTTCAAAAATTATCCCAGGTGTAAAAGTTTGGTTATAGATTTTTATGGGTATAAAAAAAGAGACAACTATTTGATAGTTGTCTCTTTAAGTGAGCGCGAAAGGATTCGAACCTTTGACCGTCTGCTTAGAAGGCAGATGCTCTATCCAGCTGAGCTACGCACCCATTAAATAATTTTGAGAAAATTACTAAAACAGTCGGGGCGGCAGGATTCGAACCTGCGACCTCCTGGTCCCAAACCAGGCGCGATGACCGGACTACGCTACGCCCCGATTGATGGTCATCTAAGCGAATTTTACTTCGTTTTTGCGAGTGCAAAGATAGAAATTTATTTTTAATAAAAAAGAGAAAATTGGAAAAATATTAAATTATTATTAGGTCTTACTAGGAGATGATGAGATTAGAAGATGTGAAATTTTAGGATTCAAATGATGCTATTTGTTTAATATCAGTGTTTTATAAAAAACACATTTCGTCAGCAGAGTCCCGGTACTATTGATATTATTTTTTAAATTAATTTCCTTTTTCTCATAGGCAGTTAAGCTCAATACAGCAAAAATAAATACAGCCGCTTTATTGCAGTAATCAAGCCTCTAAAAAAGCAATGCTTCCAAGCTTGTGGCTGAGTCTGATATTTTCTTTGTTTGATAAATATGTAAAATCATACTTCTGATCAAATTGTGTTGATTTGTACACTTCAATACCCAATTTGAACGCTTCGGTATTTTTTTTCTTTTACAGGGTATCCATGATCAATATTTTTGCTGAAAAGATCCAAACCTGATGATATATTCAGCTGTACAAAATATAATTCAATAACAAATAAACCCAGCAGCTATTTAATGAAACTTAAAAAGAACATAAAAATTACTCTTGCTGTTTTACTTATTGTTTTTATTTGTATACAATTCTATAATCCGGTACTCGACAGAGGCAAACCCGGTCCAAAGCTTATCGTTTTTTCCAAAGAAGTAAACGGTATTTTAGAAAAATCTTGTTTCGATTGCCACTCAGATAATTCAAAACTGAGGTGGTTTGATAAAATGGCGCCTGCAAGCTGGTTGGTAGCAGATCATATAAAAAAAGCAAAACAAGGACTAAATTTTTCTGATTGGAAAAATATGACAGAGACAGAGCAGAATGCTAAATTATGGGAGTCTGTAAATCATATTATTGCAGGTGAAATGCCCCTTAAAAGCTACATATTGCTACATCCGGAGGCTAAAATATCTGCATCCGATTTAAAAATTTTGAAAGAGTATGTAAGCAGGCTGGCACCAAAACAAAAAGCCGATTCTGCAAAAACAAATGCACTGGAAGAACAGTTCAAAAGCTGGATAGCGGAGAAAACAAAGGGCCAATCTCAAAAATTACCTGTGGATATCAATGGTATGGTATTCATCCCCGATTATAAAAACTGGCAGCCTATAAGCTCTACCCAAAGGCTTGATAATGGTACAATACGTATCATTTTCGGGAATGAGATTGCAGTGAAGGCAATACGTGAAAGCAAAACCAACCCATGGCCAAACGGATCTATTCTGGCAAAAGTAGCCTGGGATCAGTTGGCAGATGAAGAAGGTAACATCAGAACCGGTGCCTTCAGACAGATAGAATATATGGTTAAAGATCAGTTGGAATATAAATCTACCGCAGGATGGGGCTGGGCACGTTTTAAGACACCAAAGCTCGTGCCTTATGGAGAAACGAAAAGCTTCACCAATGAATGCATAAGCTGTCACCATCCGATGAAAGATAATGACTTTGTTTTTACTGAACCGTTTAAAACATCAAAATGAAGATAATTTACAATATTTTAATAGTCATGTTGGTTGTTTTTTCATGCAGGGAGGCTCCGGAAAAAGTCAACAAAAATGCTTTATTGTCTGAAATTTTTCCATTTGAAGAAACTGGCCTGAAAGCAATAGGTTCTGTTATCAATCCACAAAGGAAAACAACCAGTATTTTATATGGGAACGATTGTGCTTTGGAATCATTAAAAACTCCCGGATTATCCTTAAAAGGACAAAAAACTCTGGTATTGGTAACCTGGAAACAGCGTGATGATCCCAATTGGTTTGGTGCTAAATCTCCGTCAGATTTTTTGATGCTGGAAATATTGAAAACTAATGAGGATTTCAGCCAGATAGAAAAAGTTTCTTATAAAATGGTTAAAAGTAAAAATACCGGAAGTAAGGCGAAAACTGGAAATAAACAGAAGAAAAGAATTCAATTGATCACATCCATCGTTCCGGCAGTAATGCCATAAATATGTACAGATTAACAATAAACATAAATTTAAATCAAATGAAAACAAAAATTATGGCATTAGCCTTAGGGTTAGGTGTTTTGTTTACAAGTTGCTCCAAAAATGATGGTGAAAATTCAATGCCACAGTATGAAGTACAGTTAAAATCCAATGCTGATTTAGGTAACATCCTTACGGATAAAGATGGGAGAACGCTTTATTATTTTGCAAATGATTTTGATGGTAAAAATTCCTGCACAGGAGCATGCGAAGCAATATGGCCGGTATTTAATGTTGATAGCTTGACACAAGGCAAAATTTCTGAAGGATTGGAGATCACTGATTTTTCCACCATCACCACAGCTTCCGGAAGAAAACAAACGACTTACAAAGGCCATCCGCTTTATTATTATGCTCCGAAAGTAAATGAGGTAAATACACCCGAACCTGCAGGAGAAGTTAAAGGGAATGGAGTGGGTAACGTCTGGTATGTTGCAAAGCCAGATTATACAATTATGCTGACCAATGCACAGCTGACCGGTAATGATGGTAAAAACTATACCTCTGAATATACCGAAGGGATAGGCAAAACATTATATTTTACAGACAGCAGAGGTGTGACACTGTATACCTTTAAAAATGATAAAAAGAATAAAAATATTTTTACCAAAGCAGATTTTTCCAATAATAATGTATGGGCGGTGTACGAAGAAGATAAAATCGTAGTGCCTTCTTCTTTGGATAGAACATTGTTCGGAAGTATTAATGTATATGGCAAAAAACAATTAACCTACAAAGGATGGCCGCTATATTATTTCGGACAGGATAATAAAGTGATGGGAAGCAACAAAGGCGTTTCATTTCCGGTACCTGGCGGTGTTTGGCCTGTAGCAGTAAAAGATATGAATGCTGCTGTAGATTAATATCGGCGGATTCTAAAAACACAACTCATTATAAGTTCATTTTCGTCTAAGTTTGTTTACATTTACTTGTTTCAAGCTTAGACATTTTTGCTATGCATTTCATTAAATATATTAATCCTAAAAGCAATGGTATTTTTCGGGTATCCGGGAAAATAATCTGGTTTAGCTCCTTGTTTATAGGTGTGTTGGCATCTATCCCAAAAATTGTACAGCTGAATATTACATGGGTCGAGCTGAGTGTAGACGCTTCCATTGCTTTTTTGTATGCCCTTTCAGTTTGGTATTATAACCTGTTTTTTTTGCCAAAATATTCCGTTCATGGAATCCAGAATAATTTTTTTACAAAAAGATTATTGATAAGCAATTTGCTGGGAATTGTTCTTATGTTTACTTTGGTTACTATTCACCAGTTTATTTTTCCTAAATATAATTTTGGATCGATGATAATGATGTACCAATTCAGGGGAGTTTTAATTAATCTCACTATTTTTATGTTCATTCATTTTTTGTATCAAAGCTATAATGCGCAACAGATTCTGTTGCAGTATGAACGTACGAAAGCTGAAAATTTGAATGCACAATACGAATTGCTGAAGCAGCAGGTAAATCCGCATTTTCTTTTTAACAGCCTCAATACTCTGCAGGCAATGATTGATATGAATGATCCTGAAGCTTCAGGTTTTGTAAGAAGCCTTTCACATTTTTATAGGTTTTCCTTAGAAAATAAAAAAGACGATTTGATTATATTACAAAATGAGCTCGACATTCTGGAGTCTTTTACTTTTTTGCTGAAATCCAGATTTGAAGAAGGGATAAGTATTAGTATTAGTCTGGAAGAAGATTTAAAGAAGACTTTTATTCCTCCTTTTACCCTGCAGTTGCTGGTTGAAAATTGCATTAAGCATAATATTGTTTCACTGGAACATCCGCTATACATTGAAATTTATGAAGAAAAGGATTATCTTGTTGTAAAAAACAACAAACAGTTAAAAAATAATCAGGAATCTTTCGGAATTGGTTTGTCAAATATTAAGGGAAGGTATAGCTATATCAATTTAAAAGAAATAGAAATCACCGATACAGATGAAGAGTTTATTATAAAATTACCTATTATTCATGAAGATCCTAATTATAGAAGATGAAATAAAAACAGCTAAATCTCTTGCAAAATCAATACAGGCAATGGATGCAGAGGCAGAGATTTTGGATATATTGCAAAGTATCAAAAGTGCTGTTATCTGGTTTCAGAAAAATGAAAGTCCGGATCTTATTTTTATGGACATACAGCTTGCCGACGGACTAAGCTTCGAAATATTTGAAGAAGTTAAAGTTTTTTCGCCGGTTATTTTTTGTACAGCTTTCAATGAATATGCTGTTCAGGCTTTTAAAAATAATGGTATAGATTATATCCTTAAGCCATTCAATAAAAATGATATAAAATCGGCACTCAGCAAGGTAGAAAATCTAAAAAAGTATTTTCATGAAAGTATATCAGCACAATCTATTTCTAAAATACTTAAGTCACTTACTAACAATGATGGCAAGCAGAATTTTTTAATCTACAGCCGCAATGCCTATGTTAATATTCCTACTTCATCTATTGCTTATTTTTATAAAAGTATAACAGGGATTAATCTTGTAACTGATGATAAAGTAGTATACTGTGTAAATGAATCTCTTGATGAAATACATAAAAAGGTAAGCAGAAAAAATTTTTTTCGCATCAATCGGCAATATCTTATTACTTTTAAAAGCATTTCAGAAGTACAGCATTATTTTGATCGAAAGTTAATTATAAAACTTAAACAGCCTGTAGAAGAGAAATTAATAGTGGGCAGAGAAAAAGCCAGTGAATTTTTAGAATGGCTGGAAAACCGGTGAATAGAGTTTCAGGATTTTATAATACCTGAAAAGTGTTTTGTCGGTAATAAGTTTAAATGTCCTCCATTTATTGAAAATTTTGTTGAATTTTAATAGTTTGTTTGAACAGAAAAGACAAGATAATTATAACTTAAAGGAATTTTTGAATTGTGAAATAAAGAATTCACGTTTCAAAAACCGAACTTTAAATGATCCTAAAAGATTGAGAGTAAAGTTAAAGCCTGTAGCAAAAACACATGAAATTTATATAAATAAAAAACTCACAATAGAAATTGTGAGTTTTAAGTGAGCGCGTCAGGATTCGAACCTGAGACCGTCTGCTTAGAAGGCAGATGCTCTATCCAGCTGAGCTACGCACCCATTAAATAATTTTGAGAAAATTACTAAAACAGTCGGGGCGGCAGGATTCGAACCTGCGACCTCCTGGTCCCAAACCAGGCGCGATGACCGGACTACGCTACGCCCCGAAGTGTATATTGATGTAAGAAAAAAATGCGGAGGGTAAGGGATTCGAACCCTTGCGACGCTTGCACGTCGACAGTTTAGCAAACTGCTCCATTAACCACTCTGGCAACCCTCCTTTTTTCTTATTTTTTAATGATCGTTGTTCCGTTATTGCGAGTGCAAATATAGAATAGATTTCTTTATTTACCAAATAATATTCAAGAAAAATTTGCGTATTTTTGAGCAGATAAATGATTAAAAAATTAAACTGATGCGTAAGACATTATATATCATCGGATTAAGTACTTTTGTTTTTTCATGTACTTCCCAGCAAAATGTTAAAAAAAGTACCTATAAGCCGAAAGCCCCGGTATCACAGGCAAAACCGACAGTTAAAACTCCGGTGGCCGAGACTGCAAAACCTAAAATTACCAATGAACACGGAGTTGAATTTTTTACAACCAATCTTGCTGATCCTGCAAAAAATGACAACACGGCAAGTTACGGTTCTATCGTGTCAGCAAAGCCGGCAGGATACAAAGTCGTAAAGACCTATTTCCCTGCCATAGGGCAGAATTTTAGACAGCGCTATCTTATATTGCATTATACAGCATTACCTGATGATAAATCCATTACGGTTCTTACCCAGCAGGGTGTAAGTGCCCATTATCTGGTGAATAATACCGGAGACAATGAGATCTATCAGCTGGTGGACGAGAACAAACGTTCTTATCATGCCGGAGTAAGTAACTGGAGAAATGATAAAAACCTTAATGATACTTCTATAGGTATTGAGATCGTTAATGCCGGATATACATCAGATGCTGAAGGGAAAAAAATATTTGCAGCATTCAGTGATGATCAGATAAAAAAAGTGGCTGCTCTGGCTAAGGATATTGTCAACAGATATCAGATCCCTGCGACTAACGTACTGGCTCATTCAGATATTGCGCCAACCAGAAAACAGGATCCGGGACCTATGTTTCCGTGGAAAAAGCTGTATGATGAATACCAGCTCGGAATGTGGTACGATGAAACTGTAAAGCAGAATTTCCTAGCTCTGGCACAGGAAGAAGTACCTCTTAAATATAACGACCCTTCCTTTATCTTTGCTATCCAGACGGCATTGCAGAAATTCGGATATTATGTGGATCTGAGCGGAAAATGGGATGATGCAACAAAAAGAACTATTGAAGCTTTGCAGTACCATTTCCGTCCCCAGAACTATGACGGAATTATGGATGCCGAAACATGGGCAATTCTTCAGGCTTTAAATCAAAAATATCCAGCGAAATAACAATGAGAACGCATCGGTTAAGATGCGTTTTTACTATATCTAAAAATAAAAACAGCTAAAATATCTGTAATGGAAAATTTCAGAAAAGAAAGTGATCTGTTAGGCGAACTCAATGTGCCTGCAAACGCATATTATGGGGTACAGACGCAAAGAGCGATCGATAACTTCAAAATCTCAGGACAGCTTCTGTCTTCCTATCCGGATTTTATCAAAGGTCTGGCTTTTGTAAAAAAAGCAGCGGCAAAAACCAATTATGAATTGGGTCTGCTGGATGAAAACCTGTATTTCAAAATAGCGGAAGCATGCGATGAAATTGTAGCCGGAAAATACCATGAGCAATTCCCTGTGGATATGATCCAGGGAGGAGCCGGGACTTCAATCAATATGAATGCGAATGAAGTGATTGCCAACATCGTTTTAGAAAAATTAGGCAAAAACAAAGGAGAATACGAATTTTGTTCGCCGAATGACCATATTAATCTTTCCCAGTCCACCAACGATGCCTATCCTACGGCCATCAAGATGGGACTGCTGCATATGAATATCGGACTTGTTGAAAGGCTTGAAAAAATCGTTGAAGCTTTCCGTGCCAAAGGAAAAGAATTTCATGATGTAATCAAAATGGGCCGTACCCAGCTTCAGGATGCTGTTCCAATGACTTTAGGACAGGAGTTTGAAGCCTATGCAGCTACTCTGGAAGAAGATATTTCTAAATTAAACAACAATGCCAGCCTTTTCGTAGAAGTGAATATGGGAGCAACCGCCATTGGTACAGGACTGAACGCTCCGGTAGGCTATGCAACCCTTTGTGCAAAAAACCTCGCTCAGATTACCGGCTTTCCGGTTATTTCTGCACCGGATCTGGTTGAAGCGACACCGGATACAGGATCTTATGTGATCTATTCTTCCGCTACAAAACGTCTTGCCGTAAAGCTTTCAAAGATCTGTAATGATCTGAGACTGCTTTCTTCAGGCCCTAGAGCCGGATTATTTGAGATCAATCTTCCTCCTATGCAGCCTGGATCATCCATTATGCCTGGAAAAGTGAACCCTGTTATCCCGGAAGTGGTAAACCAGGTGTGCTTTAAAGTATTTGGAAATGATCTTACCGTAACCTTTGCTGCAGAAGCAGGGCAGTTACAGCTTAACGTAATGGAACCTGTACTTTCCCATGCGATAATGGAAAACATCAATTTTCTCTGCAATGCCTTAGATACGCTTCGTGAAAAATGTGTTGTAGGAATTACCGCTAACAAGGAAATCTGCCTGAATATGGTAAAGCACAGCATCGGGATTGTAACAGCGCTTAATCCATATATCGGGTATAAAAAGTCTACGGAAATTGCGAAAGAAGCTCTTGAAACCGGAAACAGTGTTTATAATCTTGTTTTGGAAAAAGGAATTCTTTCCCAGGAAAAGCTGGATGAGATCCTGGATCCGAAAAACATGCTGAAACCGCACAACAAATAAAATAATATAAGCGATAACAGGTGGTGAATGAATCATCAGTTATCGCTTATTATCCATCATCTATAAATTTAAAGGCTTGAGGTTTTTAATCATAATTCCTGCACATAACGAAGAAGGAAATCTTTCATTCACACTGGATTCTTTACAGCAGCAGAGCTTTAAGGATTTCAAAACTGTTGTGGTTAATGACGGTTCTACAGACGGAACAGCCGAAATAATCAGAAAATATACAGAAAATGATTCCCGTTTTGAAACGGTGAATCTTCAGAAATCTGCCCATCAGCCGGGTTCTAAAGTGGTAAGTGCATTCAAAAACGGATTAAAGACTCAGGATATAGATGAATTTGATATGATCTGTAAATTTGATGCTGATATTATCCTTCCCGAAAATTATCTGGAAACATTAGAACATGCATTTAAAAATAATCCCAAATATGGGCTTGTCGGAGGTTTGCTGTATGTGGAGAAAGATGGCGGCTGGGTATACGAGGGAAATTCAAATAAGCATCACGTAAGAGGCCCTATGAAAGCGTATCGCAAAGAATGTTTCATTCAGATCGGAGGCTTGAGAGAAACGCTGGGCTGGGACAATATTGATGCCATTCTTTTGGAAAACCTGGGCTGGAAAGAAGTTGTTATTCCTGAGTTGCAGGTAAAACTGATCAAGGTAAAAGGGGCAGATTATACAATCAGACCGGCAGACTATTACGGCAGATATTTTTACTTTTTAGGTCTGAACAGATTTCTTGCCTATATTGCTTCTTCAAAGGAAGCTGCGAAGAGCAGATCTGTTTCTTTTTTCTTTAAGATCATCAAAGCTTACGAAGCCTGCAAAACAGCCAGGCTGGAACTGAAGATCTCCAAAGACGAACAGAAAGTCATTAACGATAAACGATGGACAATGCTGAAGAAAAAATGGCTGAAAATATAAAAAGATAAATCCCATATTTAAATTCATATTTCTACCTTCCCTAAACCCTAAACCCTAAACCCTAAACCCTAAACCCTAAACCCTAAACCCTAAACCCTAAACCCTAAACCCTAAACCCTAAACCCTAATTGAAAAAAATCGCCTACATAGAAATAGATACCCACGCAGAAATTGCGCAGGCTTTCATGGATATTATGAAAGATTCTTCAGAATTTAGTGTAGATTATTATTTTTCAAAAAAGATCAAGGATTTGGTTGAGGAGGACGGTGAATCTGTGTTTTTATCCGACAGTTCGATGATCATGGAGCAGTTGAAATTAAAAAAATATGATCTGATTATCTTGGGAACGGTTCACCGGTATTTCAATACTTTTCATGCATTGGTTCAGAAATATAATGTATCCGTTATTGTTCATAATATGAATTTTTCGGTGGCTTCAAAAAGTGCTTTGATGAAAAGTGTTTTCAGGGGAGATGTTATCTACCGGCTGAAGCTTTGGTGGAAAGAAGGTCTTTTTTATGCCTCAAAAGCGTACAGAAATGCCAAAAATCTATTGGTATTGGATGAAGAACTTTCATCAGGTATATATAAGTTCTTACCTCTTTTTTACAGCAAGGATTTGGAAAAGCAGGAAAACCACAGCCTTACGGTTGTCATCCCGGGAGGTGTTTCACAAAAGAGAAGAGATTACCATCACGTTTTTAAAACCATTCAGAATTTAAAAGCTGAAGAGAAATGTGAATTTATATTTCTTGGAAAAGCTAAAGACAATGAGCTGAAGCAGTTGGAAAAACTGTCCCAGAAACTTCCGGAAAATATCTCTGTACAGTATTTTTCAGACCGGGTTTCCCATCATGATTTTGAAAATCTGATGCAGAGTGCAGACGTCCTATGGTGCCCGATTCAGCAGAAAACAGAATTTTTCAGCCGGGAAGAAATCTATGGCCTGACCAAAATGACCGGGAACTTAGGTGATGCCATCAAATATGGTAAAACAGCTGTTTTTCCTGAAAATTATCCTTCGAAATTAGAATTTATTGTTCCTGAGAAGGAAAATATTCTGGAGCAGTTGAAAGCATTGAAAGATGCCCGTTTTGATTTTCAGAAAAACTACAGCAAAAAGTTAGTTCTGCAAAAACTGGAAGATGTTCTTTCCGGCCTGATCTCTATTTAAATTTAAAAATACTTTTAATGAACTTTGCATTCAGGTAATCGTCAAGTGGAAATACTTTGGTGAAATAATTTCCGATGTAGATTAGTATCAAAACAACAGCTGGTTTGTAAATTAAATTGATGAAATTATTATGGAAAGTTGGTAAAACAATCGCTACTGTAATCGCTAAAGTACAGATGATGGAAACGAAGATCATTTCAATCGTCAGGGGAGATACTTTAAAAACAAAATAATTGAAAGCGATCTTAATGACATTGTAAGTCGTCAGTGAAATAGCTGTAGATAAAGCAATTCCGATCAGTTTCAGATCCGTATTTTTAATGAAATAATAGTTCAGTCCAACCGTAAGGCCGGCCAGAAGAAGCATAATCAGGATATTGAATCTGTAGTATTTGGAAAGCGAGATAATATTCCCATTAAAACCTGTTGCCAGATCAATTAAAACTGCAGAGCCCCAGATCCATACCACGGGCTCATATTCTCTCAGCATCGTTCCGTTTTTAGGCATGAATTCCGTCAGATAAGGAAAACCTACCATGATGCATGAAAACAAAACTGCCCCTAAAAAATATAAAGATAATGATGTCTTTTTATGAAACCTGTCAAGCTCCTCCATATCACCCTCAACCAGCGTTTTATTGATGATCGGAGCAGAGATGTTGAACAGTCCCAGCTGCGGAATTGAAATCAGAGAAATCAAGGCATACAGAACAGAATAAATTCCTACTTCCTCCATTCCCAGAAACTCGCCGATCATGAAACTGTTAATCGCCAGATAATTTCCGAACGTTCCCAGAAATCCAAAAAAACTATAATTGAAAAATTCTTTCCAGAAGTTATCTTTCTTAAAATAATCCGTATTAAAGTCCAGTCTTATCTTTTCAAGCTTGTTCGTATAATAAACGTATCCGAAAAGCATCAGGGCAAACATTCCGAAAAAGAAGGCAAACGCTACTTTCTGCGAGAGTAAAAAATAGGCAAACAGGCAGAAAGCTCCCAGGTTGGCTATTTTGGGGAAAAGATTGTCAAAAATATTGGATACTACAATTCTCTTATAATTGGAGGTATATTTATTAAAGATTGCACAGAAAGAAAGGATGAGAATCAGGGGAAGAATCATCTCCTTTAATTTCCATGCTTCTGAATGTCTGAATTTTGGAAAAAAATAGGGCAGTACAAAAAATACACCTGTAAAAATGATAAAATTAACAAATACCGTAAGCAGTGACAGCGACAGCATATTCTGTTTCTTGCCGTCTTTTTCCACCCTGTGGAAAAACTTCACGTTGGAGTAAGAGATTCCCAATACTACAGCAGGAACCAGCATCTCGGCAGTAGGCAGGATATAACGGAGCTTCCCATAAAATTCAAAATTGTACGGAAAAATAAAAATCGCGGATATGGTACCCAGCAGAAAACCAATATAACCTATGATGGAATATTTGAAGCCCTGTCTCGCTACTACACTCATAATGTTTTTTTAATGGTTTTTTGGCGTAAAAATAATGTTGTTTATATAGCTGGTCTTGTTTTTTTCATCGTTGGTGTTATGTATTAAAATCTCTTCCGTCAGGAGCTCCAGCCTAAAACTTTCACGGTTAAGATATTGTGCTTCGTATCCCCAGCTTTTTACTTCGGAAATATCATTCCAGATCGGGGTTTTGTGATGTCTCTGTTCCATTTCGACCATTAATGTCGGAAGGAACCGGATGATGGTTTTTTTGGCACCAGCTAGGGTTTTCATTTCATTTCCTTCCACATCTATCTTAATGAAATCCAGTCTGTCAAAATGCTCTATTGCGGCCCACTCGTCCAGCTTGATCACTTTTACTTTTTCCGTATAGCTTTTTTCCTCACCTTTTTCTTTGTAAGAGGTGTTTAAAGTTCCCCGGGAGGCAATCAGTTTGCCATTAATAATAGGGACTTTAAATTCGGCAGTTGTATTTTCGTCAGAAAGAGCCAAAGGAAATATTCTCATTCTTGGGAAAAGTCTTTTCAGGCGGCGGTAAAGTTTCTTGTTGGGTTCAAAACCATAAATTTGTTCATGGTTCAGCTTATGTTCCAACTGATAAAGAAAAGTTCCGACATTGGCCCCAATGTCCAGTATTACAGCATTTTTTGGCAGGTATTCCTTAATCCATACCAGTTCCGGTTCTACATTGCGCGCCGAAAAATTATTCTTAGTAAGATTGTTTAAATTCTTAAAATATCTTTTTTTATAAAAACTCGGACTTATATATTGTAGTTTTTCTGCAATTTTTTGGTATAAAGACATCCTTGGTTATTTGACGAAAAGCAAAGATAAGCAAAAATGTTAAACTAATGTTAAAAAAAGATAAATATAACCATTTGATTATCAGTTTGTAGCTTTTGGATGTGTTTTATAGAAAATTGAGATGTTTCGTTATAAAGACGATTTCTGAAAATATATTCTGAGATAAGATTTCACCTTCAATTAATGATAAAAAAGAAAGATATGGTTTAACTGTGGAAAGAATTTTAAACCATTAAGGATCATTCAGCTTTTAAGAATATGAAGTTTTAGCTTCACTTTAAGGTGTACATCTTAAAAACAATCAAATGATTTTTTTCTTAACTAAACTTATCATCTTCATTTATCTTAATGGTTTAAAGTATAAAATAAGAATCTGTGCCATCTGAAAAATCTGTGAAAGTTTTAAAACACAATTCCCGCATCCATCTAGTCTGCGGGAACTTTAAAATCAAACTTCTTATTTAATTTTGTGAATATTTTGCATAGGCCTTAGCAAGTTTCTCATCGTACTTATTTTCCCTGTATCCCGCTCCGTTATAAAGCTTTGCAAAGCCTGCCCAGTTTTTATTTCTGAGATGAACGAGGCAGTTATTCTTCTCCAGAAACTTTCCGAATGCTCTCAAATGTTCCCCTTCATTAAGTTCCATTTTCGAAACAAAAGCAACAACGTCGGGATATCCTAAACTTTTGGCATGATAACCCATGATCTGGAAACTTCCCCACGAAGCAGAAGACAATGCGGCCTCTTTAAAGTTAGGGTTGCCATCCAGGCTGATAGCCTCATTTAATCTGTCATATTCTTTCACGCCGCCCTGGTAATAGGCTCTTGTCCATTTCGGATAAAGAACATTCTGGCTTTCTGAATTGTAATAAGAATTGGGATCGATGCCTCTTTTCTTAAGTTCACTCCAGAAAACATGACCTTCAAACAGTATTTTTGGTTTATTGTTGATCAAAAATCCTTTTCCGCTGCTTTCAATTTCGTTCACGGCTTTTACGGCAGCTAGCTCCAGATCGTATTCATCTGCGAAATGGATAAGATCTTCTTCTTTCAAAAATTTATCGGTCTGGCTCAGGGGTTTTTCTTCTTTTTCAAGGAGAACAGCCCAGGTTTTTACTCCTACGATTCCGTCTACAACCAAAGAGTTTTTCCTTTGAAAATCTTTCACGGCTGCATCCACTTCCAGAGTGAATGAATCTGAGATCTTAATGCTGTATCCAAGTTGATAAAGGATCTCGCATAATGTAAGCACTTCCGGTGCTTTTGTGTAATATTTTAAAAGTTTCATGATGTTTTTTTTAAATGATGAATGATGAATGATGAATGATGAATATTTTAGATAAAGTACAATGACAGATATTCAATCCGGCATCTCAAGTATAAGTATAAAGCATACGTCTAAAGTCTCAAGTCTCAAAATCTCAAGTCTAATATCTTGATTCTTAGCTCTTTCCTCTTTCCCCTCAATTACTGATTAACCGGTATCTGCGGCATTCTCTCACAGATCATTCCAATCAGGAAAAAGGATTTGAATTTTACTTCCTCCCGTTGAAGCTTATATTCAAGGTTAAGAGGCATCGCGCTGGTAACACTGAAATTCTGATTCAAAACTGCATAATCATCAATTCTTAGCTCGATGCTGTATTCTCCAAGAGGAATCAGCTGATTGATCATGCCCGCTTCATTGCTTTCGATCTCAAAAATTCTGTTGTTATTGGTTCCTTTAATGGAAATAGCACATTTATAGACAGGTTCATTATTGACCTTGTCACAGACCCGGAACTGTACAACAGCATCTGTAGGCGGTGGCGGAACAGGGATAGGAATCGGTGTTGGGACCGGAGTGGGTACCGGGGTTGGAGTAGGAGTGGGAATAGTAGGGAACTTCGGACCCCATGATCCCCAGGGAGTTTTAATTGGGTTGGTAGGCTGAGGAGTGTTTTGTACCGGGCTGGCTCCGTGCGGAGCCGGGTTGAGTGGGCTTAAATTCTTAATATTATTCAGGATATTTCCCATATTGGTTTTCCCTGCGAATGCCGGATTGGCCATAATTTTTATGTTGTCTACAGGTTCGGGATCTAAGGCTGTTCTGGCAGAAAAATTATTAATGACGTTTACTTTTTGTGCTTCGGCAATGGCTGTTTTCTTAGCCAGATAATTAAGCTGATCAGATTTAATGGTTTTCACGTTGGTGATCGCTTTCAGGAACTTCTGATTATTGTTTTTATTGATGAAAACCTGCTGTTTCATTACCATAGGACCGAAATAGACCAGCTGCTCCGCGTTGCTTACACTTGTGCTGACAATAGACGGATCAAGGATCACTTTCAGGTTTTTAATCAGGATCATGGTTTTTGGAAATGCCGGAAGCTTGAAATCGTTAGAGATCGTCTGCCCGTCTGATATTTTTTTAGGTTCCTTCCATTCAAAATAATTGGAAAGCATAAAGTTTTTATTGAACCAGTTTCTTTTTAAATGCACAAAAGAATATTCCACTTCCACGGCCTGGATCATGCTTTCGTCATAATCTATAGATAAAATCTCAGAAGGAATATTTTCATTGCCGTTTTTAGCTTCAGAATGAAGTCCTTCCAGTTCAGATCTTTCAATGCGTATGCTGTTCCATCCCGATTCATTTTCCATGAAATCATACGGAATAAAATTAATGTCGTGGATTGAAGAATTGCTGATCACATCAGTTTTTTCTGCGGCCTCAAAAGTGTGTTTTGCATTTTGCGCCATAGCAAGATACAGATCAGCATCAGAAGATCTGTTGATCCTTGCCAGCTCTTTTTCAATATTATCTTTGCTGCCTTTTACTTTCCATTCAGAAAAAGCCAGTTCTTTCAGGTTGTTTAGGTTAATAAGCCGGTCATTCCAGTTTCTTTTTTCCTCATCAGTTTCCAGCCCGTCAAACAGCAACAGGTGGTCAGTTACTTTATTGACGGCGTCTTCATACAGTATTCTGTATTTTTTATAAGTTTTAAACTCCTTGGTGTCGCTGTTTTTAGCATCAAAAAGAAGGGTACTTTTGTTTTCAAGGACCTTATCGAGATTTTCTTCCAGGTTTTTCAGATTGTTTTTATCCAGGATGTCCCTGTAAATATCAAATAAAGAATTATTGGGGTTGAGATCCCAAAAGTTGGATGAGATAGGCACAGAGTTCAGTTCGTAAGCTACATTTTGCTTTTTAATGATCGAAAGCGCTTTTTTCTGTTCGTCATTCAGAAGGCTCTGAGGTTTTAGAAGTTCCAGTTCCTCATTGTCATAAATGCGCAGGGAAGGACAGATCATGGGCAGATCATTTTCCATAGAACTTTGTGACATATAAATATTCTTAAGTTTCTGGTAGACGGCTACAAAATATTTCATGGTTATTATTTTTGGTTTTAGGTGAATAACCGGCAGAAAATGCTTCCGCCGGTTATTCTATTGAGAAGGATATATTATAGTATAAGATGGGAAGAGAGAAGAAGGGAGGCTGGAAGTTAGTATGGTACATTCATCTTTTAATAATTCTCAAAAAATTAATTAAAACGATACCGTGACTGCATCTTGGTACTCAATAACTTCCTTCTTCCGGCTTCAGACTTCCTTTCTGCTTATGATTTTCCGTCCGCCCATTTTTTGATCTCAGGATTCGGATTTGGAGATTTCGGTACGATATGGCATTTGTAACCGATGATGTAAATTCCTTTTGAGGTCAGTTTCTTACCATCCCACTCATAGCTGGATTTTACATTCTGATTGTCATAACTGTAGTTCCCTCCGATTACGAAAGGTCCTATTCCTACTGCACCGCCTGCTGATATCGAATTTTTAGCATCAGTATAAGCAGAGCTGCTGCTTTTGAAGTCCAGAGAAACATCTTTGGCAATAATCAGTTCCGTGATGATAGAAGGCATAAGTCCCTTGCCATTTCCGTCACTGATCATATCCCCGTTTAATGTCTGTGGAGACTGTTCGTGAAGCTTCCAGTATTTTGACTCTATGAACTGCTGATTGAACCAGCCTCTTTCCACTCTTACTTTTCCTACTTTGAAAGAAATATCCATGCTTGTATAGTCAGAGTTTATCTGGGTTTTTTCATTTTTTCCACCGCCTTTTGCTCCTATGGAAAATAATCCCATGCTGAAGCCTCCTGCCATTCCCCAGTTATGAATCGATTTAGAATAATCGTAATTGGATTTCCCCTGTGAAATAGAGATCTCTGGCCATCCTTTTGATTCTCTTAAGGCATTGGCTGCTACCGGAATACATGGAGAATAATTGGTGTAATCTAAGATTCTGGTTCTCTGGCTGTTCCTGAATTCCGCCTGAATTCTTTTCTTGATCACAAGCATGTGTTTCTCTTCAATCTCGCTCAGATAATTTTGAATTCGCTCTACAGCTTCCTTGTATCCTAAAGACTGCCATGCCTTTAAAGCGGCATCTTCACGCTTTTTCATATTTTTTCCGTCAATGGATAATTTTGCCATGGCATCAGTATCCCCATTATCTGCGGCAGTTCTGATCTCATTGTTTGCATCCACGATATCATAATATTTCATCTGGTACTCTACATACTTTGCATAAGTAGGGGCAACAAAAGTGTGAATCAGTTCAGGTTTGTTCAGATCATCTATTGGTGCATTTTCATCAAAATCAGGATTCTTTACCTTTTTTATTTTGAATAGCTTGTCTCTCAGAGAATCCAGTTTTTTCTCTACTTTCTTATCAAAATCTGTATCTACAACAACTGACCACTGTAAAAGATCTTCATATACCTTAGAAACTCTTTTCTGAGAATCGTTCATAATGGTAATCGCTCTTCCTTTTCCGTCTTCCGTAAGTGGTGGAAGCTGTGATGGTATAGCATCGGCCATTGCTGCAAACTGTTCCATCTGCAGGTATTTTTTGAATTTGCTGTTAGATAAGGCAGTCTGGTAAGCTTCCATGTCTATTTTCGGATTACCGTTGGCATCCAGGATAGGCTTTCCTGTTCCGTCCAGCATTGGTTTTGGCGAAGGAGCATCTCCGAAAAGACCGTTCAGTGCATAATCAAAAGTGTCTTCCGAAAGTGTAATCCCTACCGGATCAAATGCGATAAAATCATCTGTTCCCAGATGCTCCGGATTTCCTCCGTTGGTTACTGTGTCATAAACCTGCTTTAAAAGCATGCTCATTAATGAATTTGTTTTTGCGTCTTGAGTTAAAGTTGGCATAATTATAAGTTTTTAAAATTGCTTACTCTTTTTGGTTTTCAGCATCCCCGATTTTCTATGGTACAAATGTATTTCAGTATTGCAATTGATTCATCAGTGTTTTTCCTGTTTTTTAATGTGGTTTTTACTGTTTTTAGTTTTATGATATATATATTGTAAATAACGACCGGTTTTTTGCGAATAATAAAATGAATTGGGGTTGGATTTTGAACATTTCTGACGGATTAGAATGTTAAAGTTTGCATATTGTTATAATTTTTTTTAAAATGTTGATGTTTTGATAAAATTTTGGCAGATGTTTTGATATCGAAACAATACTTATCGATAAGAATACCTAAAACTAATAATCACTGATTTTTTAACAGTTTAAATATTTAATAGTGATGAAACACCAAAACCAAAATCAGGAATTTCGTTTTAACGAGGTTCTTTTTGAGCACCGCAACAAAGAATATGGTGCCTATGTATTAAGAAATGAATCAGATAGATTATTAACCAAAGCGCTTTTCGTGGGCGTGAGTTTGTTGGCTGCAATTTCTATAACGCCTTTTGTAGTTTCGGCATTTCAAACTGATGTACAGTTGGAAGGCCCGAGCGGAGTAGAAATAGAATTTATAGATCCGGTTACTCCACCTGATATTCAGGTTAAGCCACCTGTACAGATTCAGAAACCAGAAGTTCAGCCACAGAAGGTTAAAACTTATGATGCAACCATTCCTGAGCCTACAACACATGTACGGACTGAAAAAGTAGTAGAAAAAATTGAAGGAGCAGTTGCCGGACCGAAAAGTAATCCGGAAGGAACGATTGCAACAACAAACTATCATCCTGTGCCTCCTCAGGCAGGAACAGGACCGGCAGTACCTTACATCCCGCCTACACCGCCGGCAAAAGTTCCTGACAATCATATTGCAAGCGGTGATGAACTTGCTTCTGAAGCCGTATTTACCGGAGGAATTGATGCATTCAGAAATAAAGTCATTAACAGTTTTGATGGTTCAGGGTTTGAAGGCAATGGAGATACCATGAGAACAATTATAACCTTCGTTGTAGAGAAAGACGGAACGATTTCCGGTTTAAAAGCCAATGGAAAAGATATTGAATTTAATAATGAAGCCATAAGGACCATTAAGAATGTTAAAGGGCTATGGAAGCCTGCTAAAAATAAGCAAGGTGAAACGGTAAGAAGTTATTTCAAATTTCCGATCACCATGAACTTTGAATAGCCGTAAAAACAAATCTTAAAATAGTTATCCACAAAGAATTTTTTTTGTGGATAATTTTTTTAATTGTTAAACTGTTTATTAACAATACTTTAACTCAATTTTGAATTTCGCCATTCATACAGAGCAAAGAAAAAAGTGTATTTTTGAAACCTAAAGTTCTAATAATGGCAAAAATCATAGGTATCGCTAATCAAAAAGGAGGAGTAGGAAAAACTACCACAGCTGTAAATCTGGCGGCAGCATTAGGGGTATTGGAAAAAAGAATATTGATCATTGATGCTGATCCACAGGCTAATGCAACCTCCGGACTTGGTGTGGAAGACGTTCAGTACTCTACATATAATCTATTGGAGCACAGTGCAGATACAAGAACCTGTATCAAAAGAACTGCTTCTCCCAATCTGGATATCATCCCATCACATATTGACCTGGTAGCAGCGGAAATTGAGCTCGTAGATAAAGAAAACCGTGAGTACATGCTCAAGAAAGCATTGGCAGAAGTGAGAAATGATTATGATTATATCATTATAGACTGTGCGCCGAGTTTAGGACTTATTACAGTGAATGCCCTTACTGCAGCAGATTCTGTGATTATCCCGATTCAGTGCGAATATTTTGCATTGGAAGGATTAGGCAAGCTTTTGAACACGATCAAAAATGTACAGAAGATCCACAATAAGGACCTTGGCATTGAAGGTCTTCTTCTTACCATGTACGACAGCAGATTGAGATTATCTAATCAGGTGGTTGAAGAAGTGAATTCACATTTCCCTGATATGGTTTTTGAAACCATCATCAGCAGAAACGTAAGATTGAGTGAAGCACCAAGTTTTGGAGAAAGTATCCTGAACTATGATGCAGAAAGTAAAGGCGCTATCCAGTATATTCAGCTGGCTGAAGAGGTTTTGTTGAAAAACGAAAATTTAGTAAAAAATTAATCTAATAATAAATGCACTCATAAGTGAATGAGCACCATCACTTATCAAACATCATTTATCAATTATATATATGAAGGACAAAAAAAGAGCTATGGGACGTGGTTTGGGTGCCATTTTGAGCGCTGAATCCAAAGCGAGTATCAACTCCGCGACCGATGAAGGAGCAGATAAGTTTGTGGGGAATATCGTAGAGGTTGCCCTTGAAGATATTTATCCGAATCCGACCCAGCCGAGAACTTATTTTGACGAAAAAGCATTAAACGAGCTTGCCCTGTCGATTAAAAACTTAGGGGTGATCCAGCCGGTTACCTTAAGAAAAGACGGAGAAAAATTCGAAATCATATCAGGGGAAAGACGTTACCGTGCAAGTAAAATTGCCGGGCTTCCGACAATTCCTGCTTATATCCGTTTGGTAAACGATCAGGAGCTTCTGGAAATGGCGCTTGTTGAAAATATCCAGCGAGAAGATCTTGATGCTATTGAGATCGCTTTGACGTACCAGAGACTTTTGGATGAGATTGGCCTTACCCAGGAAAATCTGAGCCAGAGGGTAGGAAAGGACAGAAGTACCATTACCAATTCTATCAGACTTCTGAGATTGAATCCTGATATTCAGAATGCGATTAGAAGCGGAGAAATCTCTGCAGGACACGGAAGAGCAATCATCAGCCTGGAAAATGAAGAACATCAGCAGATTCTATTTGGCCTGATCATCAAAGAAAAGCTCAATGTACGTCAGGCTGAACAGGCTGCTACGGCATTGAAGAACCCTAAATCACCGGCAGCGAAAAAAGTTAATACTGAACTCTCCAACAATTATAAAAGAGCACAGAAGACCATCGCCGATATTTTAGATGTAAAAGTAGAAATCAAAACCTCCGGCAACGGAAAAAAAGGTAAAATTCTCCTGGACTTCAAAAATGAAGAAGAACTGGAATATATTTTATCCCATATTAAATAAATGAAGAAATTATTTTTCACATTCTTTTTAGGCATTTTTGCTTTTGCTTACTCGCAGGTAGCCCCCGGCGACACCGTTCGTATAGGGCCTCTTCCGAAAGACAGCGCGGTTGTTACTAAAACTGTAAAACCTGCAAAAACAGTAAAATCAGAAGCCAAAATCATTGAAGATCTTGAAAATGCAAACGGACCTACAAAGAAAACTATTAAGCTGAATCCTACAAGAGCCGGACTGTATTCCGCAGTTCTTCCCGGGTTAGGGCAGTATTATAATAAAAAATACATCAAAATCCCTATTGTCTGGGGAGCCGTAGGAGCCGGTATCGGATATACAATCTGGAGTAATAACCAGTACAAAAAGTACAGGGAATATTATGTGGCAAAACTTAACGGAACACCTAATGAATTTGTAGACAGTCACCCATGGCTTGATAAAAAAGCCTTTGGAAATGCTCAGGACCGATACAAAAGACAAAGAGATTACGCTATAGCCATCACAGGTCTTATCTATATCCTGAACATTGTAGACGCCGTGGTGGATGCACATCTTTACGAAAGCCGCCATGATCCGGATCTTAGTTTCAATCCTACGGTAATTCAGGATCAGTATGGTTTTTCAAACCCAAAAACAGGCTTAAGTTTAAGCTATAGATTTTAAAATTAATTTTGAATAAAAGCTCATCCGGACTGTATAAAGTTCCTTGAGACCATAATAAAATAAGATATCACATGAGAATAGCATTAGTTGGATACGGTAAAATGGGGAAGATCATTGATGAGATTGCACAGAAGAGAGGTCACGAAATAGTGGCCCGCCTGAAAGAAACTCCAACAGCTGAAAATCTTAATAATCCGGATGTGGCCATTGAATTTTCATTACCCGAGGCAGCATATCATAATATCAAAGCGTGCCTTGAAAATAAAGTACCCGTGATCTGCGGTACTACGGGCTGGCTGGAGAAAAAAGAAGAAATTGAAAAAATTGCTGTAGACAGCGATAGCGCATTTTTATACGGTTCCAATTTTAGCCTGGGTGTGAATTTATTTTTTGCCCTCAACGAAAAAGTGGCGGATATCATGAAAAATGTGGATGAATACTCATGCCAGCTGGAAGAAATTCATCATGTTCACAAAAAAGATGCTCCCAGCGGAACGGCAATTTCCATTGCTGAAGGAATCATCAAAAATAATCCTAAATTTAACGCCTGGAAACTGGAAGAAACCGAGGGACAGGAACTGGGGATCTTTGCCATCCGTGAAGATGAGGTTCCCGGTACCCACAGCGTTTATTATAAAAGTGAAGTTGACGAAATTGAAATAAAACATACAGCTTTCAACAGAAACGGGTTCGCACTTGGAGCTGTAGTCGCTGCAGAATGGATCAGGGACAAAAAAGGAAACTTTACCATGAAAGACGTTTTAGGGCTTTAATTTGTAACAAATTCTTTAAATTGCATACCAATAAAAAAAATGATGAATAGTAAATTATAAATAGCAGAACGCTGTGGTCATTTATTAATCATCATTTATCATTTTATATATTAGAATAGGCACAAAAAACTATGAATTATTTTTTAACTTATACAGTATACGTTCTCATTTTATCTGTACTGATGGGGATTTCCACCTGGAAACTGTTCAAAAAAATGGGGTATAGCCCGTTACTGGCATTTATACCTTTCTATAATTATTTCATTATATTAAAAGAAACAAAACATCCGAAATGGTGGGCCATCCTGTCTTATCTTCCGATAGTAGGACCTATTATGATGTCCGTTTTCCACATTTATTTAATGAAAAAATTTGGAAAGACCCTTTTTCAGCATCAGCTGCTTACTGTGATTCTGCCGTTTATCTATATGGCAACAGTGAACTATTCTAAAGATGTAGAGATAGAAGATGAAAATGCCAACGATCTGTTCATGACAGACGAAGAGAAAAATAGCAAAAAGAAAGATACATTCATTGGATCTATTACTTTTGCGGTGGTTTTTGCAACCATTATTCACGTTTTTGTAACCCAGCCGTTCGGAATTCCTACAGGATCTATGGAAAGAACACTTCTAGTAGGTGATTTCCTTTTCGTGAACAAATGGAGCTATGGATACAGAATGCCAATGCGTCCTGTAGCGATACCATTCCTTCAGGGAACTATTATGGATACGGGCCAGAAAGGAAATCCAAAAGATGATCCCAAATCATATGTTGATGGCATAAAACTTCCTTATACAAGAATTTTCCAGTTCAGTAAACCTCAGAAAAATGATGTAGTTGTTTTCAACTATCCGCGTGATTCCGTACATACTGCGATCGACAGAAAAGATCCATACGTTAAAAGATGTGTGGCTGTTGCCGGTGATACCTTTGAAATGAGAGGCGGTAGACTTTTTGTTAACGGAAAACCGGAAACGGTTTTAGGAGATCAGGAAGTGCAGCACAGGTATATCGTAAATACCGGAAGCCAGCTTGACATTCCTGCATTATATAACACTTATGGATTCTTACCTGTACAGGAAATTCAAGGGGACAAAGGATATATATACGCTTTCCAGGGACTTACAGATAAAACTGCTCAGGAAATAAAACAGCTTCCACAGGTCATTGATATGAAGGAAGATGTTACAGCCAAAGGAGAAGCTGCGGTATATTACAGAGACGAAGCAAAAACAAAAATAGATACCACACAGTCCATCTTCCCGATCAACAAACCATGGAATCAGGATTGGTACGGACCTTTGAAAATTCCTAAAAAAGGAGATGTGGTAACCCTTAACCAGGAAACCCTGCCGGAGTACAGATGGATTATTTCTGAATATGAACATAACAGTCTGGAAAATAAAAACGGGAAGATTTTTATTAATGGCAAAGAAGCAAACCAATACACCATTAAGCAGGACTATTACATGATGGTGGGTGATAACAGAGACGCTTCACTCGATGCAAGATTCTTTGGTTTTGTTCCTGAAGAAAATATTGTAGGAAAGCCTATGTTTACCTGGATGAGCCTTCAGGGTGCTTTTTCAGACAGCAGCTCTTCTTATCAGGCACCATTTAAAGTTCGTTGGGACAGAATGTTCAAAGCAACAAACACTGGTGAAGCCAACAAAACATCTTACTGGTGGATTGCTGTAATGATTCTTGTCCTTTTCTTTGGATGGGAGTATTTCATGAAACTATTCGGAAAGAAAAAAACGGAAGACGAAGTATAATTTAAACTAAACTTAAAAATAGAATGAAGTATTTGCAAAAATGCTT
Source organism: Chryseobacterium sp. UF-81 (assembly GCF_058245105.1). Lineage (NCBI taxonomy): Bacteria > Pseudomonadati > Bacteroidota > Flavobacteriia > Flavobacteriales > Weeksellaceae > Chryseobacterium > Chryseobacterium sp. UF-81. The sequence continues at coordinate 237,195 of NZ_JBSIBX010000007.1, forward strand.
CATTTTTGCATCATGAATATGACAAATGTATTATTGCCGGTATTTTATATGCCTCCGATTTCATGGTTTTCAGTGTTTTTAAATCCTGAGAACGAGATTATATTTGAACAGTTTGAAAATTTTCCTAAACAGACCTATAGAAACAGAGCCAACATCTATGGGGCAAACGGAAAGCTTTCCTTAATAATTCCCATCAATCATAATGGGAAAAGAGAATTTAAAGACATTGAGATCTCATATAGGGAAGACTGGAGAAACCTGCACTGGAAATCTATTAAGACAGCCTACCAGAGCTCCCCTTATTTCGAATATTATGAAGATAAATTCAGGAATATATATACTCTGAAGGAGAAATTCCTCATCGATTTCAACCTTAAAGGATTGGAGATTATACAGCAGATCCTTAAAACAGAAAAGGCACAGTCTTTGAATGAAGAATATATCAAAAATCCCGGAAGTATTAACTTCAGAGATAAATTTTCGGCTAAACATCCTTCAGAATTTCAAATGGAGGAATATTACCAGACCTTTTCTGATAAGCTGGGATTTTTGGAAGATTTATCAATTCTGGATCTTATTTGTAACAAAGGCCCTGAATCTCTGACTTATATAAAAAATATTAAACAATCATACTGACATGAAATCGCCGTTAACGAAATTCTATGAAAATAAATCAATGAAAATGGCGATTGCATATAACTTAGAAAAAAATAAATATCAACATATGAAAAAGGTATTATTAGCTGCTGTTTTTCTGGCAGGATTTAGCTTTTCTTATGCTCAGGAAGCACAGGCTAAGAGCATTGACCCGAAAGAAGATAAAGATCTGATGACTTGGTATCATAAAGATTTTTCTGCAACAAAAGTATATGGAGTAAATACGGCAAACGCATATAAATATTTAGAATCCAAAGGTCTTAAGCCCAAAACTGTTGTTGTAGGGGTTTTAGACAGTGGTGTTCAGGTTGATCACCCGGGCCTTGTAAAAAATGTATGGTCTAATCCTAATGAAGTTCCGGGAAACGGAAAAGATGATGACGGAAACGGATATATCGATGATATACACGGCTGGAATTTTATAGGAGGTAAAAATGGCGATATCGACATCGACAATATGGAGGTGACAAGAGTCGTTGCTAAATATAAATCTGTTTTCGAAGGTGATGATTCTGCCAAAAACAAAGCGAATCAGGCTAAAATGCCCGAAGAGTTTGCTATGTATATGAAGTCTAAAGAACTTTTCAACCAAAAAAGCATAGAAGCAAAACAAAACCTACAGACCTATACGATGATCAACAGCATCATTCCAAACATGGTAAAATTGTTGGGAGGTAAGCCTGTTACTGCAGAAACTTTGCAGGGAATTAAGCCTCCTACCGATCAGAAAGATGCTATTGCTCTTAATGTTTTAGGTCAGGTTTCTCAAAGCCCTGAATTCAAAGGAAAATCGTCTGCAGATTTCGAAAAGCTGATGAAAGAGCAGATGAAAGAAGCTATCGATCATTTTACTCCACAATCCAAGCAGTATGACCTGAGCTATGACCCGAGAAAAGAAATTGTAGGAGATAACTACGATGATTATTCTGAGAAAAACTATGGGAATAATAACTATGAGGGACCAGATGCAGAACACGGAACACACGTTGCGGGAATCATTGCCGGTCTTCCTCAGGGTAAAGAAATACAGTATGGTGTGGCCTCCAAAGTAGCCAGGATCATGTCCGTAAGAACCGTTCCAAATGGTGATGAAAGAGATAAAGATGTTGCAAACGCTATCCGATATGCTGTAGATAACGGGGCAAAAGTCTTAAACATGAGTTTCGGAAAACCGGTTTCTCCAGGTAAAAATGTAGTGTGGGATGCCTTCAAATATGCTGAAGACAAAGGTGTGCTTTTAGTAAAAGCAGCAGGTAACGAAAACGAAGATGTAGCTGAGCATCTTGCTTTCCCGACCAACTTTAAAAATGCTACAGATGAAAAACCGTTTGTGAGCAACGTATTGGTTGTGGGCGCAAGTACTAACAGGAATAACGAACTTAGAGCAGATTTCTCAAATTACAATAAGAAAATGGTAAACGTTTTCGCACCAGGTGAAGAAATTTATTCTACAGTTCCTAAAAACGAATACAAATATCTTCAGGGAACTTCTATGGCATCACCGGTAGTAGCCGGAGCTGCGGCAGTATTGCTGGCCTATATGCCTAATCTGAAGCCATACCAGGTAATTGAATCTCTTGTAAAAAGCAGTAATCCTAATGCAGATAACAAATTTCCTGAATATTCTCAGGCGGGAGGTGTTATAGATCTTCAAAAGGCAGCAGAATATGCCTATGCCAATTTCTACAACGGAAAATCCTCAAGCAGTAATAAGCCTGCGAAATCCGTAAAAAAGGCTGTTAAAAAATAATATATCTTCCTGTATATAAGGGAAAAACATTTAAAGTCCGAAAATTTCGGACTTTTTTTATTTTTATCTTTCAATTTGGCACGGTTTTTTGTAACTTTATAAATAACAAAATAATAAACAACAAAATGAAAAAGTTACTACTTGCAGGGATGATTGGAACATCACTTTTTGCAGTGTCTTGTTCCTCAGTGAAAAAAGCAGAAACATCACAAAACCAGAGAGTCGAATACTTAAAGTTAAAAGGCGACTGGCAGATTGTAAGCGTGGACTATGAAAAAGGGTTTAAAATCAAACCTTTTGATGAAGGTGCAGATGCCCAGTGTTTTGTAGGAAGTCATTGGAGATTAATTCCCAATAACTACACCGGTGCCTATACTTTAAACGGAGGTGGAGCTTGCCCAAGCCTTACACGTCCAATTAAATTTGAAGTGAAAGATGGCAATACTTTCTTGTTTAAAAAAATCGCTGAGGGAACTAAAGCTAAAGAAAATACTGTAGGATACTCTTTAACGATTACAAACCAGTCTACAGATCAGTTTTCACTTGTACAGAATGTACCGTTCGACGGAAGTACAGTACAGGTTGTTTACAACTTCCAGAGAACAGGAATGAAATAATTATCAATATAAAGATTAAAAAAAATGAAATTTAATAAAACATATATAGGAGCTCTTTTCTTATCATCAGCATTATTGTTAACGAGCTGTGAAGCTGTTCAGAATTCTAATCACCAGCAGAGAGGTACAGCAGTAGGTGCTGCTTCAGGAGCTGTGATCGGAGGTATTTTGGGAAATAATGTAGGAAGTGGTAAAAATTCAGCATTAGGAGCAGTATTGGGAGGTATTATCGGTGGTGTTGCAGGTAACGTAATCGGTAATAAAATGGATAAGCAGGCTAAGCAGATTAAGGAAACTTTACCTGGGGCTGAAGTAGAAAGAGTAGGAGACGGTATTAAAATTACCATGAATGAAAGCATTGTAAACTTTGCTTTTGACTCTTCAAATTTAACCTCTATCGCTCAGGCTAACCTTGATAAGCTAGCTACAGTTCTTGTTGATAACCCGGATACTAATATCAATATCTACGGTCACACAGACAGTAAGGGAGCAGATTCCTACAACCTTTCTCTTTCTCAAAGAAGAGCAGATGCTGTAAAAGCATATTTATCCGGAAAAGGAATTGCTTCAAGCAGAATGTTCACAAAAGGTGAAGGAGAATCTATGCCAGTAGCTACCAACGATACAGACGAAGGAAGAGCTAAAAACAGAAGAGTGGAATTTGCCATTACGGCTAATGAAAAAATGATTAACGAAGCCAAGCAAGGGCAATAATTAATCTTATTATATAAATATTTTCGTAAAAGACCGCTTCGGCGGTTTTTTTTGTATTTTTATGGTGTTAAAATTTGAATTCACTATTTTTGTAACCGAAATAGCATAAATGAAGAAATACTTTAAACTTCTCCGTGTAGAACAATGGGTGAAAAACCTGTTTGTTTTTGTTCCCCTGTTTTTTTCCGGAAATATTACCAATCTAGACCTGCTTAATAAAAGTGTTTTTGCATTTGTTATTTTTTCCCTTGCAGCAAGCGTTGTCTATATCCTGAATGACTATAATGATATTGAGGCAGACAGAAAGCATCCTGAGAAGAGGAGACGGCCTCTGGCAAGCGGTGCTGTTTCAAAAGCCAAAGCTTTGGGAATCCTTGCAGGACTTATTATCGTTGATGTAGCTCTTGTATGTCTTGCTCAGCTTTATTTTCATGAATCCTTATGGAAATTTGCCACAATCATAGGCCTTTATATTGTGATCAATATTGCCTATACTTTTAAACTTAAGCATGTTCCGATCATTGATATTTTCATTATTGCTTTAGGTTTCGTACTTAGAGTTTTAGCGGGAGGTTACATTACAGGGATTGGTATTTCTCAGTGGGCAATCCTGCTGACTTTTGTGCTGGCTCTTGTTTTAGCGATAGGAAAAAGAAGAGGAGAGCTCATTAATGCCCAGGTTTCCGGAAAAACAAGGAAAGCACTGGATGGGTATAATGTACAGTTTGCAGATATTGCGCTGTCCATTTCAGTGACACTGGCTATTGTCTGCTATCTCATGTTTACCCTTTCTCCTGAAGTTCAGGCACGGTTTCATGAAAGAGTCTTTTATACCGTCATATTTGTAGTCTTTGCTTTTTTAAGATATCTTCAGCAGACATTAGTGTATAACAGAACAGAATCTCCTACGAAAATTGTTTACAGAGACCGGTATATCCAGATAACTTTAATCCTTTGGGTAGCCGCATTCTTAATCCAGATTTATTTTAAAAAATGAAGCCGAATTTCATACAGAAAGTTACAAACTGGGGCAATTTCCCGGTAGTAGAAAAAGAAATGAGATCTGAGGACAGCTTCAGAAAAATTAAAGAATTTGTACTCAATCATAACGAAATTATTGCAAGAGGGAACGGGAGATGCTATGGTGATGCATCTTTGGGAGAAACCATATTTTCTACTAAAAAATTAAATAAATTTATTAGTTTCGACCGTCTCAACGGTATTATAGAATGTGAATCCGGAGTATTACTTTCGGATGTGCTAGAGATTGCGGTGCCGCAGGGCTATTTTCTTTATGTAACTCCCGGAACCAAATTTATTTCAGTAGGCGGGGCTATTGCTTCCGATGTTCATGGTAAAAACCATCATGCGGAAGGCTGTTTTTCAGAATATGTGACCGAATTTAAGCTGATGACAGAAAACGGAAACATCATTACATGTTCAAGGGAAGAAAACTCAGATAAATTCTGGGCTACTATTGGAGGAATGGGGCTTACCGGAATTATTCTTACCGTAAAGTTTAAGCTTAAAAATATAGAATCTGCCTACATCCGTCAGGAAAGCATAAAAGCAGAGAATCTGGACGAGATTTTCAGGCTCTTTGAAGAAAGCGAAAACTGGACGTATACGGTAGCGTGGATCGACTGTCTTCAGAAAGGCAAAAATTTAGGAAGAAGCATTTTAATGAGAGGTGAGCATGCCTTTCAGCATGAGCTTCCACAAAATATGGCAAAACAGCCTTTGAGGCTGAAGAAAAAATTACAGCCTACAGTACCTTTTTATTTTCCGGGCTTTGTGCTGAATGCATTAACGGTGAAGATCTTCAATCTCCTGTATTATAAAAAACAGGCAAAAAAAGAAGTGAAATCATTCATAGATTACGAAACCTTTTTCTATCCTCTGGATGCCATCAACGACTGGAATAAGATCTACGGGAAATCCGGTTTCATCCAGTACCAGATGGTGATTCCGAAAGAAACAGGTAAAGAAGGAATGAAGCAGATCCTTGAAACCATTGCAGCAAGTGGAAACGGTTCGTTTCTGGCTGTGCTGAAACTCTTTGGAAAAAACAATCCCGAAGCTTATAATTCATTTCCGTTTGAAGGCTATACGCTGGCCCTGGACTTTAAGGTCAATTCAAAGCTGGAAAAACTTGTTGAGAAATTAGATGACATCGTGCAGCAGTTCGGAGGAAGAATTTATCTTACGAAAGACAGCATGAGCAGATCCTCACTCACCAATTATCTTAAAAATATTCAAAGTTCAAAATTTGTGTCTTTACAGCACAAACGAATCATAAACAACAATTCATAATGATAGTTCTGGGAAGTACATCTGAGGTGGCACAGGCTTTTGTTGAAAAGGCTCTGCAGGAAGGCGAAAAATTTGAAAAAATATATCTTTTTACTTCAAACAAAGAAACTACTGAAAGATTCGCGAGGCATATTGATGTAAAATTTTTACAGCAGTCCGAAGTAATTGAAATTGACCTCATGAAAGAGATTGATTATAATAAATTTGATCATGTCAGTTCAAATGTATTATTTTGTGCTGCAGGATATTTAGGAGATGGAACCGAAGAAGGCCTTTATGATAACAGGAATACGGAAAGGATCATTAACATCAATTATTCAAAGCTGGTTCCCGTTATGAACTACTTTGCGCAGAAGTTTGAAAGCAGAAGATCAGGAACCATCATCGGACTGTCATCAGTAGCAGGAGACCGCGGCAGGCAGAGTAATTTTATCTATGGGAGCGCAAAAGCAGCTTTTACAGCGTATCTTAGCGGACTGCGTAACTATCTTTTTGAGAAGAAAGTACATGTTCTTACCATAAAGCCGGGGTTTATGGCTACAAAAATGACCGAAGGACTGCCTTTGAATCCTAAACTGACCGCAACACCAAAACAGGCTGCGGAATGTATTTACAATGCGTTCAAAAAGCAGAAGAATGTGGCATATGTTTTGCCGGTATGGAGTATTATTATGATGATTATCAGGAATATACCTGAGTTTATATTCAAAAAATTAAAACTCTAGTATTATTTTGAAAGATAAAATTATATATAAATCCAATTCTTTTTCAATTAATCTTTGCATTTTTTTTCTGGGATTTATTTTCTTCAGTTCAATAATTGGTTTTCTGGAAAGAAATTCAGATACAGATTCGAAAATTGGCGTTTATATTATTAATTCTATATTCTTACTGTTTGCATTGGGCTCATTGTTTTATTTTCTAAAGACTCAGATCATTAAGATAACCAAAAATGACCTGATTGTTTCCTACCAGTTTTTTCCTTTTTCAAGAAAGATTTCGCTTGATGATATTGCGGAATTTAAACAGATACCAAGACCTGTAAAGTATTCTAAAGGGTTTGATAAGCCGACAACTGTTTATACTATTTTTGAAACATTCATTATTCTGGAAAACGGAAAAGAAATCAGAACTTATGCTTTAAGCGATTTTGAATTCAAGGAGGTGAGAAAACTAATCGAAAAAATAAAACGGAAGGAGTATCAGTTTGAAGTTAATACATTAACCACTGCAGAATTTGTTTTTCAGAATTTATCTGTGATTTTGTTTTTAATAATTTGCTTACTTTTGATTGCTGGGTTATCGGATGCTTTAATAAATAACTCGTAAAATTTACCCTAAGCCATAGATTATGAAAAAGTTGTATTGTTTTGATTTTGACGGAACCATAACGTATAGGGATACGATGTTCATGTATCTTAAATTCTACGATTCTACCAAATTCCGGATACAATTTTTAAGACATGTTCCTCTGTTTATTCTATTGAAGCTGAAGCTTGCCGAGACCGAAAAAGTAAAGAAAAGCTTTATAGGATCTATTCTGAAAGGGCAGACACAGGAAAAGATAGAAATGAAGTCCAGACAGTTTTTTGAACAGCATTATCCAAAGATTGTAAGAGAAAATGCTCTTGACTTTATAAAAAATATCGATAGGAATAATACACAAAGCTTATTGGTAACTGCTTCTCTGGACATATGGGTGAAACCATTTGCCGAAGAGCTGAAAATGGAGCTGGTATCCACGCGTGCAGAATTTAAAAATGGCATTTTTACAGGAAATTTCATTGGCAAAAACTGCAACGGAAAGGAAAAACTTTTAAGAATAAAAGCTGAGATAAGCGACTCTAAATATGATAAAATTATCGCTTTTGGGGATACTTCCGGAGACCGCCAGATGCTGAAATGGGCAAATGAAGGTCATTACCAATTTTTTCACTAATTTTGGATGATAAAAAATGTAAAAATGAAAGGACTGCTTATTTTATGTACTGCAATCATTATGAGCTGTGCAGCTACGCCGTCTCAAAAAACATCAGGCATGCAGAAAAGTACTGAACTGCTCGTTTCCGAGGCACAGGGCGGCACGGATAGAGCCGGATTTAAGATCATTAAGAATGAACAGGAATTCCGAAACGTCATCAAAGGAAGTTTCGGTCTTGTTGAGCTGGGCAAAGAACCATCCATAAACTATCCGGAATTCCCCAAAAACAAAAAAGTGGTTCTGTATAATATGGGCAGTTTCAGATCCGGAAGCCATGCAATTGGTATGATCAAAAGTACTTTTGTAAAAAACAATATCCTGTATGTGGAGGTTCCTGAAAAACCGTCAGGCGGAATGGAAATTCAGATGCTTTCAAACCCTTGGTTTATTTTTGCCGTTCCTTCAGATTATCAGTTTACCTCAGTAGAATTAAAATATTCAAAATAAAAATGAACAAAATATATTTAGATAACGCAGCAACAACTCCTCTTTCAGAAGAAGTCATAGATGCCATGGTTGGCACTATGAAAATGAATTTCGGGAACCCTTCTTCCACGCATAGTTTTGGGCAGGAAGCAAAGATCCTCATTGAAAATGTGAGAAGACAGGTTGCAGATTATCTTCATGTAACTCCTGCAGAGATCATCTTTACCTCTTGCGGGACAGAATCAAACAATATGATCATCAAATCCAGCGTTGAACACCTTGGAGTGGAAAGGATCATCAGTACTCCGCTGGAACACAAATGTGTTTCTGAGAGTATTCTGGATATGAAAAACAGAAAGGGAGTAGAGGTAAACTACATCCGTCCTAATGAAAAAGGGGACATCGACCTTAATAAACTGGAAGAGCTGTTAAAAGCTTCAGATAAAAAGACCCTGGTAAGCTTAATGCATGCCAATAACGAGATCGGGAATATTACAGATATCAAAAAGATCGCGGAACTATGTAAAGCGAATAATGCGCTTTTCCATTCAGATACGGTACAGACGATGGCACATATGAATCTGGACTTTTCAGATATTATGGTGGATTTTGCCTCATGCAGTGCCCATAAATTCCATGGTCCGAAAGGAGTAGGTTTTGCTTTTATCAGAAAAGCAACCGGAATGAAGGGAATTATCACAGGAGGCCCTCAGGAAAGAAGCCTGAGAGCCGGAACAGAGAATGTAAGCGGTATCGTAGGTCTTGGTAAAGCATTGGAGCTTTCTTTGAACCATATGGAAGAATATACCAACCATATGCAGGAGATCAAAGACTATGCGATAAAAAGGCTTTCTTCTGCAATTCCGGGGATTAAATTCAATGGAAGAAGTGCAGAGAAGGAAAACAGTCTTTACACGGTTTTAAGTGCTTTACTTCCTTATAAAAACCCTTTGATCGGACTTCAGCTGGATATGAAAGGAATTGCAATTTCTCAGGGCAGCGCCTGCTCTTCGGGAGCATCAAAGCCTTCCATGGTCATGATGATGGTTCTTACTGAGGACGAAATGGATCACTGTACGCCGTTACGTATTTCTTTCAGCCATATGACGACAAAAGCAGAAATAGACGCGCTGGCAGAAGCTTTAGAAGAAATTTCGAAGGACTTTGCTATAGAAAAAACAAATGTTGAGCATAGATAGTCTTATTGCTTAAAAAGCGTAATTTTGAATATCCAATTAAGGATAGAAATAGAAATATAATATTAATTTAAATAAAAGAAACAAAATGGCTTTAGAAATTACGGACAGCTCATTTCAGGAAACGGTTTTAAAATCAGACAAACCGGTATTGGTAGACTTCTGGGCTGTATGGTGCGGACCGTGCAGAACTTTGGGACCAATTATCGAAGAGGTAGCATCAGATTTTGAAGGAAAAGCAGTGGTAGGAAAAGTTGATGTAGACAACAACCAGGAAATTTCAATGCAGTATGGCATCAGAAATATCCCTACAGTTCTGATTTTTAAGAACGGTGAAGTGGTTGATAAATTAGTAGGCGTAGCTCCAAAAGAAGTAATCGCTGAAAAATTAAGCGCACACTTGTAAAAAAATAACTTTGATAATGAATGCCTTCCGTTTTCGGGGGGCTTTTTTTTTATAAATAATTTGCAGGTAATGAAAAAAGGTGTAATTTTGCAATCACAAAAAAGAAACAACGTTCTTTACAACAACAGAAAATGATCCGGTAGTTCAGCTGGTTAGAATGCCGCCCTGTCACGGCGGAGGTCGCGGGTTCGAGTCCCGTCCGGATCGCAAAAGTTTTATAATTTACTTTAAAAAAATTAGATCCGGTAGTTCAGCTGGTTAGAATGCCGCCCTGTCACGGCGGAGGTCGCGGGTTCGAGTCCCGTCCGGATCGCAGAAGTTTTGTCAATTTCTTTTAAAAAAATTGATCCGGTAGTTCAGCTGGTTAGAATGCCGCCCTGTCACGGCGGAGGTCGCGGGTTCGAGTCCCGTCCGGATCGCA